>CAYSTR010000216.1:0-5339 GCA_964433745.1 uncultured Oscillospiraceae bacterium
GCAGATTGTTCAAGGCGGAAAAGGGGTGCAGTCTCATTGACTATGTGGGTTTTCTGCGTATTGAACAGGCAAAAAAATATCTTTCGCAGAACAGGCTTATCTCGATAAAGGAGATAGCGTTACAGGTCGGGTAATCTGACCCCTACTACTTTACAAGGGTTTTTACAAAAAAAGTCGGTATGTCTCCGACACGTTACCGAAAGGAATGTTTAGGCGATAGTAAATAGAGTGTCTGCTATACTAATTAGTACGGCAGACACTCCTTTTTATGAATTTACTGCATAATCTCTCGAAGCTCCGCTATTGTGAGCATGTTTGAGGTCTCTGCCCATGTCGAGCCGTTGAACACACCGCCGACATTCTCGTACCCCTCCCAATCGCTCATATTAACCCGCTCGCAGATGTATCCATCCGGTAGACGTTCTGGCGGATTATCCCATGAGTATATCGGACAGTCGGGGCGTGAGAGGTGCTGACCTATACTCCTTGCTATGTCGGTGATGAGAGATAAATAGCGCTCGTCACCTGTTATTTCATAAAGCCGTTTTAGACTGTCACCCGATAGGGTACATATACCCGGTGCAGAATGCTTGTTTTGAGTGCTGGCAAATACCGTTCCGCAGGTTTTCATACCCTTTCGCCCAAACTCGCTGTCGGGTGGAAACACAAAGTTGTATGAGACAACCCAGGAAGAACAAAGCGCCGCCATGTGACATGCTTTTTTAATCCATTCGGGGTTATTATCGGTTTCGCACAGGCACACCAGGCTCTCCAAAAGCCCGAATGCGCTCTCACTGTCGGGGTTTTGCATTATCTCCCCAGGGCCGCCTGTGGTGTACCCGCTCATGACATCGCGGGTATAGTACTGCTCTGCAATCTGCCGGGCGGCGTTCAGATACCGCTGGTCACCGAACCATTCATATGCCTTACACAGCCCCGCAGGTGCAATACCTCCCGCTGTAGAGCCGCCAATGAGGATATCTCCGGTGTCCTCACAAACAAACTGCCCTAACTGTCCATACCGCTCCCACAGCGTGACAATAGCATCGGCAATACGCCTTGTCCCCCATATAAAATGCTCGGGTATAGAGTCGTTATGCTCTTTCATGACATTGTAATGCTTAAATAGGAAATAGAGCACATCGGCAGATTTTCTTATAAGGTGACGGGTATGCGCTCCGGGAACACCGAATGCATCACTGTAGGTGTCACCGTTTTCATCCATGACACTGCGGAAGAAGCCCGCCTTGGTCTGGGTCGAGAAAAGAAACTCCAATGTCTCCTTCCCGCGCTCATAGCTTTCCTTTGTCCCGCACTTCATGAGCGGATAGGAGGAAATAGCGCCGCCCACCCAGCCCGGCTGCCAGTACTGGAATGTATTTCCCACAACCCCCACACGGTAAAGCTTGCGCACAGGACAGTAGTTCATAGTGTTGAACTTATGCTCGTGTATGCGCCACTGCTCCTCGGGAGAGGGAACGGCGGGAGGGGTATCGTCCATCCCCATGCATTTACGGTGCGTGAAGAATATGTCAAAGAACTCCGCCATGTCCTCACAGGGGAGGTCTATGAGCCGGTAAGGGAGGGTGATGGTCTGTCCGGCTTCAAAATCCATACCGGAATCCTTTTCGTCGGTCATGGTACACATACGGTACTGTCCATTAAGACGCATGTGGGGTGCTGATATGCGAAGCAATGACTGCTCATACGAGAAACCCAGATTATCACCCAACAGTGATTGCTCTGTAAATACAAAGACCGCGCGTTTTTGCTCTCTTAGGAGAATACCGAAGCAGGGAACGGACATGTCACCGGTGGTAACCTCAATAATCCCGCTTCCGTCCTTATTAAGGCGAGGTACTTCGGTAATCGATACCGGCTGGTCTACACGCGCCTCCTCCACCGTCAGCATGGGCGGATACGGCTTTTTATACACATCAAAGCGGTTGCCGTCATAACAACAAGCGGGCATAAATATGTAATCGTCCGGTTTAGTTCTGTCAATTTTTAGCTCAAAGCTAAGATAAGTATTGTACGCAGCTTCGGGGATTGTAACTAAAATGTTATTCTCATCGACAGTAAGATTAATGGGACGGTCTCCAAGGTATGCACTCCATTTTTGCATTAGATTATCCTTTCTTCCCTTATCGGCGGGGCAGCATGGGCAGGTATGTTCTCAAAAGCTCGAAATATTTATCGTCCACAGGTTCCCAGCCCGACACAGCGGTGGGTTTTACTCCCAATACATTGCCAATCTGAACAGAGCAGTTATTTTCATAGGCTTTCTGGAAGTATTCCTCCAGATTTTCCAGGTAGTGGTGAAAGTCATAGGCGACAGGGGTGTCCATCGTCGAAACCTTTAGCATCTCCCCGCGGTTTACATGCTCAAGTACATTGGTAGACCACACATCATAGGTGCGGTTAATGTCGATAAACTCCGCAAGATAGGGGTGACCGGCACAACCGATATGAACAGCATCCGGCTTGTGTGAGCGCATGAGATTAAAGAACATCGCAAATATGTTGTAGAAATACCTTTCTTCGCCGCGCCATGCGGGGTCATAAATATCTAATTCCGGATGTATCTTGTCTGATAAAAAATCGGTCTTGCAACCGTCTAGATCATAACATCCGGGCTCGGAGGAGAACAACCGCCTAAATAGCGGTTTTAGGTATTCCTCCTGTGTAACAGGGTGAGAGAAGTCAATAGTTCGCTGACCATGCTTGTTGAGCTTTCCTCCGTTTGCGAGGAAGCGAGGGTCAATGTATGCGGTATCGGAGTTTTCCGCCCAGTTCCACCAGATGACGGCACGATATCCGCGTCTGTGCAGCTCGTCTACCATTCCTCTAAAATCGGGGAAGCGTTTGGGGTCGGCTATCCATTCGCCCCTGTCTGCCCAGCCCATGTCGATAAGAATGGTCTTTAGAGGGAGCTTTTCGCGCTCTATTACATCAACAGCCTGCATCACCATGTCCTGTGTCAGTGACATGGTGGCAGAGAGGGTGATTTCTATTTGATTGTGAAGCTGTGTTGGAATGACACACTCGGACAGATAACCTTGATCTATCCATGTACAATAGAGGTTGTCCCTGTGCCACGAATGGGTTTTGCGCTGTGCCGGATCGGGTACATAACCACCCGCGACTAGGTGGTGTGTGTATTGGCGTATGGTGTCCAAGGGATTGGGCTGCGGGTCGAAAAATAGCGCATACTCGGTGCTCTCAAAGCGTTCTCCCGACTGTAGCTTTAGTCCACATGGCATGTTTCCGTAATCCTCATATAAGCTGCATACCGTGTAGTGATCTATATTAATATATAGTCCAAAGGTTTTAGGCAGGGTGAGCGCTCCCAATAGGAGAGAACCGGTATTTTTCGTAAAAACAAACATTGACGGATGGGGGGAGAACTGCCAGTCGTTTGAAAAGGTGGTGGTCTCAAAGGACTGTCCTATGGCAAGATCCGGATATGTGTGCTCGGTACAATGGTGATTGCGGAAGTTTAAAAGCTTATATAGTGAGAGCTTTGTTCCCTCTTTAAATAGATTTATCCGTTCCAGCATACATTCTCTCGCCGCTGTAAAGCTTGAAGAGAAGGAGAGATATCCTCTGCGCATCCGAACAAGCGTCTCGGAGCAGCGAATGGGTGCATCCTCTGCATATGTATAGACGAATAAGAGACTGTCTCTATCCCTTTTTATATGGATTTTTTCGGGGACTAGTGTATTACCGTCTAAAGCGGGGATAAAAAGGTTCGGACTTCCCGAAATAAGCTCCTCACCAAATACTGTTTTAATCGTAAGACGGTCATTACAAGCAGTTAAGATTAGGTTTGATGATTTAAGCTCGGTCACAGTGATACCTCCATAGCTATAGCTTTTTCGTATAGTTCATTTAGTCGAGCGACATGACACTCTAACGGCTTTATTACGCCCAGATGATGATTGGCAAGCTGTCCCCTCTCGTCACTGAATCTCACATGAGAGCTATATAAACGCATGTAGGCGCGGGAGAACTCCAGTGCCAGACGGGCGTTGTGCAGGAGATTTATTAGTACATCAGACGAGGGAATCCGTCCATTGTCCGATACCTGCTCAAAGCCGTAACCCATGAGCGGGAGCTTTGCATTTTGCAGGGCCTTTACCGCTTTAAGATGAAGTGCGCTTATTTTGCACATATCCCGCATATAAGCAGCGTGGGCCTTTCCGTGTGCAGGAGACAGCTCAAAAAGCGTCCCAAAAAGGTCAGAGATGGCTTCATACTCGTGAGCGGAGCGGTCTAAAGTGTGCGTATCGTAACCGGGCTGGTCAGTGGAATGGCGGTATACCCAGTCGAATGTGAAGCCTACATTGTAGTGGTCACGTTTACATGCAGCCGTGAGCGCTTCCAGCCGGTCATGGGCTTTAGAGGCAAGCATGATATTGTCCCTGCCAAACAGCTTCTCATAGTACCCGCTCATAAGAGCAGAATTATCGCTTTCAATATCCACACAGGCTTCTGCCGCCGCATGTGCGTTTTGCTCTAACGAGCAGACGCGCCAGTGATTGAAGTAGATTGTATCCACACCCAAACGTTTGGCCTCGCGCACATTGTCACACAGAGCGTTTTGCCACCCCTGCGCCAGCATCATGTTGCCGTCAAACTCCAACCACGAGATTATACCGGTTTCACGCCCATCCTTAATCAGCGGCTTTATGCTGTCTATATTATTGAGAATATCCCGTGCGCCATAGTCCGCCAGTAAATCAAAGCGTGTCCCCTTGGGCAGAAGCTTTGAGGCATACATATTGACAAGGCGAATAACCTTGGGGTTCGGTGAGTAGAGAGATACAACGTATGTAAGTCCTAATTTAGTAATCCGCTGGTCATTAATTAGCTTTGCGGCAAACTCCAGATATCGTAGCGCACCGAGAAATGCCGGAGCACAGGTCTGACCCGGCAGAACCGTCCAGTATTCATACGCTCTGGGGTTTATTCTTCCGGCATCCGGTTCGGGCGTGAACAGTTGAGCTAAAATCGGTGAAAAGTCGAGACCGTATAAGCGGGAGAGACGGTTAAGCTCTAACTTTGCAGCTTCCTCACCGTCACAGTTAAAGCTTGTACCCTCGCGGGATATGAAGTGCAGCTCGTCCAAAAGAGGATAGGCGCTAGACAACGAGAGGGCACGCTCTACAGCGATGTCAAGCAAAATGGGGTTGAGGGAATCCACCTGCGTAATCTTCTTGCCGGACCAGCCAGACTGCCAGTCGTCAGTGAGATTAGGACGCTCCTCGCGCATGGTCTCGCTTAACCTTAATACATGCTCCTCCAGAGCCGCCGGGAGGGATTCCGGCTCAAATGAA
>CAYSTR010000217.1:0-5318 GCA_964433745.1 uncultured Oscillospiraceae bacterium
TGTTTTTGTTGTATAATTGAATTGTGAAAAACAATAAACCGTGTAATAATTATAGCACAGAAACACGGAATGTGCAACTGAAAATTGATGAGGTAATTGCGGAAAGATTAATCCCTGCAAACGACAGCGTGCGGCTCTTAGACCAAATCGTAGAGGAAATGGACAAAACTCCTCTCGAAAGAGCACTCAAACGCACCGGTCGCAAGCACCGCACAAGCCCAGTCGCTATGTTAAAGGTAATATTGTATTCGGCGATGGAATGGAAATATTCAAGTCGTCCAATAGAAGATTCGTGTACAAGAGACATAAACTACATCTGGCTTCTAAACGGCGAACCCGCACCGAGCTATCGAGCAATTTGCCGTTTTCGCAGCGAGGTACTCAGCGAGTGCGCCGAGGAGCTGTTCTACAATCTCATTCACATGCTCAAAGAAGTAGGAGAAATAAACTACGAATATCTGTTTGTTGATGGAACAAAGTTTGAGGCGAATGCGAATAAATACAGCTTTGTCTGGCAAAAGAGTACAAGTAAGTATGAAGCACGGGTACTTGAAAAGCTTGAAAAGCTGGTGACGGAGTTATCCGCTAAATATGGCATAATGGAAAAGACAGCAGAGGAATTGCTTCCAATACTCAAGGAGCGGTGTAAGGTGCCGTTTGTGCATGGGAGAGGTAAACGTAAGGAAGAATTACAGAGGGAAATTGAGCAGCTTAGTGAGTTATTGGAGCGAAAGGATAAATACGCAGCATATCAAGCAGCATTTAAGGGTAGAAACAGCTTTTCTAAGACAGACAAAGACGCAACGTTTATGCACATGAAGGACGACCATATGAGAAACGCACAATTAAAGCCGGGATATAACATTCAGCTTGGGGTAGAGGGAGAGTACATAACCGATGTATTGGTTTCTAGTGAACGCAGCGACCAACAGACTTTAATTCCACTGATAGAAAAAATGGAGAGTCATGATGTTACGTATAAGAATGTAACCACCGATGCGGGATATGAAAGCGAAGAAAACTACACATATTTCGAGAACAAGGACACGAACAGTTACATTAAGCCGCAGAACTATGAGAGGAGCAAGACAAAGAAGTATAAGAGCAACATGGCATTGCGCGAGAACATGGCTTATGATGCGGATTTAGACGAATACACCTGTCAAAACGGAAAGAAGATTAAAGCGGTGTACACTGGCAAACGCAAGAACAAGTCGGGGTTTGAGAGTGAGGTTACCTATTATGAATGTGAGGATTGCAGCGGGTGTCCGCACAAAAAAGGTTGCACCAGAGCAAAGGGCAACCGAAAGCTGCAGGTATCTAAAAAATTCATCCAGCAGCGGGCTGGGTCATTAGAACGCATTACCTCCGAGAAGGGTATTTTACTGCGTATTAACCGTTCAATCCAGTCAGAGGGTACCTTTGGAGTGATTAAGCAGGATTACAGATTTCAGAGATTTTTACACAGGGGCAACAAAAAGGTACTTACAGAGATTCTGATAATAGCAATGGGGTATAATGTGAACAAGAGGCATAACAAATATCAGCAAAATCGCACCGGGTCACAGCTTCACGAAAAACATATTGCTTAAAGTGCGGATATAACCGAATAGGTACTAAGTAAAAGGTGTTACCTTAGCTTTGCTGTTCACTAAATTCGTGTTTTGGGATGGACTTTTGGGCATTTCAACCTGATTAGAGTAAAATCATGGGCTGTGACGATTTTTGTGTTTCGTCACAGCCCCTTTCTCAATTTCAAAATACCTTTATAATCTGCTAATCTTTCTTCCCTCTGCTCTTATACACATTATGCTTATTCTTACATTGATACCCGCAAAACTCCGCTTTGGGGTGGCTTGCGATAAACGCTCTGTTGCAGTGCTTGCATGAGCGCAACGACTTGCTTTTATCCGTTAGCATGAAGCTGAACATCATCTGCACCATGAGCAAAAGTGAATGGAAATCCCATACGATAGTCGGTGTGTCAAACAGTTCGATGTGATAGGTCGGCACGTTGCCATCGAACACAGTGATTGCTTTGCGGTGCAGCTCCGCCATTAGTGGGTCTTTTTCCTTGTAATACATAAAGCTGGCGCAGAAAGAAAATGCCCAATCCTTAAATAGAGTTTTTAGCCATTCATATCGTTCGGCATAACTGCGCTGAAAACTCATCTCGAATGCCTTTGGTTTATCACGGGCGGCAAGGGAAACTCGAATAGAACCGTCATCGCCAACATAGCAGCGTTTCGGTTTGAAGTCCTTTTGCGTCTTATCTTCATCAAACGGAAAGAAAAGTGCCGTATATTCTTCAGTCGGCATCGACTGAGCTGTTATAAATCGGTTCTTTGGCAGATACACTGTTTCAAAGTCCATAAACTCCGGCGTGGTGGGAAGTGCGGTCATCAAGCCCATCAAACCATACATTTCAACAAAAGCAAGAACGGCATCTTGAATTTTACCCTCGCTAACCTCACTACTCATGCAAAGCAATCCCACGTTCAACGCATCAACAACCATTGTTTCAGCGGTTTCCAGAGGATTATATACGCCCGATGTGCATTTGGATGTGGGTGTGAGATATAACTCGCCATTATCTGCTTCTTTATAAATATATGAGCCGTATCGAATCCAGCGGGCACTTGCCTGCCCAAAAAGTTCTTTTAGCATGACAACCTCCATGTAACCGAAAACTATACTTGTAATATTACTATTATATATCTTGCCTGCCCGTTTGTCAACGGGTTATTTTTTATTCTTCTTTTTGTCCTTCGGCCGATACTCAGACAGAAATTGCTTTTGTGCATATGTAAGCGGCAACTTCGATTCTACACGTTTTTGTAGGATTTCAACCAATGCCTTGCGGATGTTTTCAAGCATTAAATCAATCAACTTGCGCACGTTGCGGTCGGTCATATCATGGCAGCAGGCGATACGCTGGTTGGAACAACAGAGCAACACCCTCGGAAAGAACACGGCCTTCTGCTTGTCCGTTGCTTTCTGAACAAGCTGGGCTATATCGTTGTCCTCAATGATGTTGTGCATTTTACAGGGACACATGGATAATAAGTCGATGAAATCATCGTCGCAACCTAAACGAGGTGAATCCAATTCGGGGTTTAAATCCTCGCTCTCCAAGCCGTTCTCGTAATATAAATGCTCGTGATACCGTTCTTTGCGCTCCCGATTAGCATCGAGCCGATTCCACCATCTGACAACATCCCTAAACTCTTTTTTAGTCCGTGCGGCTTCCTCAATACGGGCAAGCGCTTCACGCTCTACATCTCTTTTTCGTATTGCCTTACCCATCTACTCACCGCACTTTCACAACCGTTTTATTCATTATACCACAAAATCAAAAATATTTTAAGGTTTTCTCAGAAAAGAGTTCCGATTACCCTATACTATTTCTCCACCTTATGAAAGGAGTAATTTTCTTTTAGCAAGAATAGGTTACAAATTTTTTGAAAGGAGAGGACTATGCAAGTCAGAGAATTAACCGGCAGAGAAAGACAACTGATACGCCGTTTGGTCAAAGGCATGTGCGCCAACTATGACGACGAATATGGTTGTCTGCCGTTGGATGGGAATTGCTACATGATGGGTAAATGGTATACAGGCAGCTACTGCAAGTATTTTGTAAATGCGCTTTTGCCTACTTGCCCACAGTTAATGGCTTCATTAGTTGAAAAGGAAGTTAAAGCCTGCAAGTTGTGTGGTAGTAAGTTCATCAGAAACGGCAGACAAACCTACTGCTCTACAAAATGTGAAAGAGCAGGCAGGCGCAAAGACACAGCAGCGAGGACAAAAAGATACCGCCAAAACAAGAAAGGAAGTGACGAATTAAGGTAGTAAAAGCCGCACAATATCAGCACTTTCAGCCCCTGTTTTCAGCACAGTAATGATTTTGTACCTACAGCCCCAAAACCCATAGCTAAATCGTCACATGATGTCAATGTAAAAACAAGGAGGAATTGAATGCCCAATAACAACAACATAACAGCAATCAGCAATGAACAGTCAACCCACACTATCAAGCGCAAAATCGGCAGTACCATCTACAATGTATCTATCAGCTTCAGCCAAACTGGCAAGGAGGATATGAACGACAAAATTATGCGGCTTATCAAGAATGATACTGAAACGCCAAGGGCGGTGGGACAATGAAAAGTTTACAATTTTATAGTATGGAATTTTGCAAAATGGCGCTGACAAAGCGCCCTTTTTGTGGTATAATAAGGCTACCGCAAACAGACCGGTTGCCTGGAAGGAGCTTTGTATGAGCAAACAGGCAACCAAGTTAACCGCCCTTTATTCCAGATTATCAAGAGATGATGAACTCACGGGCGAATCAAATTCAATTACAAATCAGAAAGCACTTTTGAGCGACTTTGCTACAAAGAATGGCTTTTCTAATCTTTGCCACTATGTCGACGATGGATATAGCGGCACAAATTTCAACCGACCAGATTGGAAGCGGCTGATTGCAGATGTGGAAGCTGGGAAAATCGGTACAGTCATCTGCAAGGACATGAGCCGCATCGGGCGTGATTATCTCCAAGTTGGTTTTTTCACCGAAGTTCTATTCCGTGAAAAGGATGTCCGTTTTATTGCTGTCAGTAACAATATTGACAGCAATAATCGTGAAAGCGGGGAATTTGCGCCGTTTCTAAACATCATGGCGGAGTGGTACGCAAGAGATAATTCCCGAAAGATTAAGACTGCCGCTGAAATAAACGGCAACGCAGGCAAACCGCTGTCCTATAACGCCATTTATGGTTATGTTAAGTCACCCGAGGATAAGCACGTTTGGCTCGTTGATGAAGAAGCTGCCCATGTTGTTCGCCGTATCTTCTACATGGCGTTAAATGGTATGGGGCCGACACAGATAGCGCGACAGTTGAGCGAGGACAAGATAGAGCGACCGTCCTATTACCTAGCAAAGAAAAAGGGCAACAAACTCACCGGAGAGCCGTATGCGTGGAATGGCGGTACAATTTCCAATATCTTAGCGAAACCCGAATACATTGGCCATACTGTCAACTTCCGTACCTACAAGGAATCCTACAAAAGCAAAGCCTTTAAGTACAATCCAAAGGAAAAGTGGAAGATTTTCGAGAATACCCACGATGCGATAATTGATGAGGAAACCTTTGACACTGTGCAAAAGCTCCGTGGAACGCCACGCCGAGTGGACAAAATCGGCGAAGCGAACCCGTTGACAGGATTAGTTTTCTGTGCCGACTGTGGGGCAAAGATGTACAACAGCCGCCAATCTAAAGATTACTACATGGAACGGCGCAGGGATAAGATATATAAGC
>CAYSTR010000218.1:0-5305 GCA_964433745.1 uncultured Oscillospiraceae bacterium
GGATGTACTGCTCATATGTGCCGACGAGAACATGGATGTCGTGTACAACACCCTGGGTGCATTGCGCTGTCATATTGCGGATAGGCTTGATTTGTACGATAAAAGAAGCTATGATCTACTGTGGGTGACTGAATTTCCTCTTCTGGAATATGATGCTGAAAATAACCGTTATGTGGCGAAGCATCATCCGTTTACCGCTCCGAACCCTGCTGATTTGTCTCTATTGGAGAGAGAGCCGGGTAAGGTCAGAGCCAGAGCATATGACATGGTTCTCAACGGTACAGAGGTGGGCGGCGGCTCGATTCGTATAAACGATCCGGAAATACAGTCGCGCATGTTTGATGCGCTGGGATTCTCCCGCGAACAGGCTTATGAGCGGTTCGGGTTTCTTCTGGATGCGTTCCGTTATGGTGTGCCCCCTCACGGCGGCATTGCCTACGGGCTTGACCGGCTTGTTATGCTCATGCTTCATAAGGAGAGCATACGCGATGTCATAGCCTTCCCGAAGGTACAGAATGCAAGCGAGCTCATGACCTCCTGTCCCTCTGCTGTGGATGACGGACAGCTCAAGGAGCTGCATGTGCGGCGGGATCTTGACGCGGAGTAGGTGAGATTATTCCATCGGCAATAGTTTCACAGGATGACATCTCCGCTATTGATAAAAGAAAACAAGTGATAAGCCACGGAGAATTAGTCCGATATGAGGACATTAACTGGCACTGAAAGGAATAATAACAACAATGCCGCAGGTAAAACCGCATGTCATACTGCTTTGTCACACCCCTGCTCCCACCGAGCTGGTGGCGGCGGCGGCGAAGCTTTGCTATGCAAGCTCCGGTATAGACGAACTGACCGAGAGGATAACACAGGACGACGCAAAACGCTTTGCCGGAATGCTAGAGGAGATAGGACATGAAAGCCCGGTGGAGCACGCGAGCTTTACATTCGGGATTGAGGGCGTATCCCGATCTTTTCTGGCACAGCTCACGCGGCACAGGATAGCGAGCTATTCCGTACAGAGCCAGAGGTATGTCTCTCTTAGTGATTTTGGCTATATAATTCCCCCGGACATTAATGCAGACGAGGAAGCCAGAGAAGTATTTATCCGCTCGATGGAGAAAGCCAGGGAGGATTATAATATACTTTCCGGCATATTGTGCGAAAAATATACAAATAATAGCATATATGACAAGAAAACGGCAAGGAAGAAAGCACAGGAGGATGCGCGGTTTGTGCTTCCGAACGCCTGTGAGACCAAGCTCATTGTGACAATGAATGCGAGAAGTCTCAGGAACTTCTTCCGGTTAAGGCTTTGTAACCGCGCTCAATGGGAGATTCGTTCTGTGGCGGAGCTTATGCGGGAGGAGCTTATGCGGGTTACTCCAGAGCTGTTTAAAAAGTGTGCTCCTGCGTGTGTGTTTGGGGATTGCCCGGAGGGTAAGATGTCCTGCGGGTGTATACTAGAGGTTAGGCAGCGCTATGGCGAGATAAAAGCTTGAGAACGGCACGTGTGATTGCTGCGGTCTCTTTTATATGCATAATGGCACTTGTGTTTAGCTCTGACTGGAACCGTGAGCCTGTGCGCGTGGGTGAGGTCTTTGTAATATCCAGAGGGGTACGGTACGAGATGCTGTCATCCTGTCTATACAGCTTTAACGGAATGGCGTATATGGACTGTCAGAGGTTTAGACCGGAGGATATGATGGACAAGCTAGAACCCATTCCCTTGGGTGACGACACGCGCATTATGATTGAGGATATACGCCATAGGTCGTCTGCCGTGGTGAGTGGCAGGGACAACGGATTTGAATATATAGATATTAAACACCCGGATGAGCCGGGGGATTTTGTATTTCTTTTAGAGGTTTCCTGGGAAAACTATATGGGGCACTATGTGGGAAACCAATACTTTGCCAGATTTAGTGCAGAATGACAATTAGGGTGGTGCGCAATTGCTGACGGTAATCGACGGTCTTGACGGAAGCGGCAAGACGACACAGTTTGAGCGGTGCAGGAAAAGGCTTACGGATGTGGGGACACAGATTACACCCATTACCTTTCCGGACTATGAAAATCCCTCGTCCGCTCTTGTGAAGCTGTATTTAAGCGGGGAGCTGGGCACAAGTCCGGACGATGTGGGCGCATACGCCGCTTCTAGCTTCTATGCGGTGGACAGGTACGCAAGCTATGTACGGTACTGGCGGGAGGCGTATGAAAAGGGAACACATATATTGGCGGCACGGTACACCACATCCAATGCCATACACCAGATGGGAAAGCTGCCGCGAAATGAATGGGACAGGTTTCTCGACTGGCTTTATGACTATGAATATAATAAGCTGACGCTTCCGAAGCCCGATTGTGTGATATTCCTCGACATGACCCCGGAGGTCGCCATGAGGCTTGTTTCCGCAAGAGAGGGGGAGCAGGGCAAGGACATACACGAAAAGGACAGGGCATACATGCTCATGTGCCGTGAAGCGGCGCTCTATGCGGCACAATGCGGAGGGTGGAGACTGGTAAGGTGTGACGACGGCTGTTCTCCATATCCGGCTGAGGTCGTGGAGAGGGAGTTGTTTGACATTTTAAAGGGGATTTTAGCTTGATAGATTTTCGCATGGTAGAGTTTTCGGATAGGGCATGGATAGAACCTCTTTTAAGAGCCGGTGCGCAAAGGGGTGCGGAGTACTGCTTTGGCAACGTGTTCATGTGGTCTTACTCGTCGCGTTTTCGTGTGGCGCAGGTGGAGGGGATGTTCACTGGGCGGTACGACAGGGGAACACATTCGGGATACCTCTTTCCCTCCGGGTCGGGTGACCTAAAATCGTGTATTGAAGCGCTTATGGAGGATGCGGGGGAGTGGGGATTGCCGCTTATTTTGTACTATGCCTCCGAAGAGGCGATATCACAGTTAAACGAGCTTTTTCCGGGTAGGTTTACGGTCTGTGAGGACGTAAATTCTGCCGATTATATATACGAGACGACAGAGCTTCTAGAGCTGTCCGGCAAGCGGTTTCACGGAAAGCGCAACCATATCTCCCGATTTTTGGAGAGGGACTGGGCGTTTGAGCCGATTACACCGCAGAATCTCCCCGCATGTATGGAGATGAATAAAAGATGGTGTAAGGAGAATGATTGCGCCGAGAGCAAGGAGCTGTCGCGGGAGCTGTGTGCTGTTTCGCGAGCACTCGATAATTTCTTCACATTGGGGCTTACAGGCGCACTGTTGCGTGTGGACGGCGAGGTTATCGCCTATACGGCGGGAGAGCCGCTCACCTCCGACACATTTGTCATACACATTGAAAAGGCGTTCTACGATGTTCAAGGGGCATACCCCATGATTAACCGTGAGTTTGTGCGCACGCTGGCGCCTTTATACAGATATGTAAACCGTGAGGACGATGCGGGAGTGCCGGGGCTGAGAAAGGCCAAACAATCCTATTATCCTGCATTTATGCAAAGGAAGTTTACTGCTACCTATGAAAGATAGTTATATCTTAGCTTATCCCGAATACAAGGACGGTATCATTTCGCTATGGCGTGAAGCGTTTCCGGAGGATGACACCTCGTACATCCAAGCGTTTCTGCGGGAGATGGCGGGAGAAAACGGCGTATTGGCTGTAATGGAGGGTGATACCCTAGTATCTATGCTGTCTTTGATACCGGCGTATGCTAATATAGACGGTAATGAGCACAAGGGGTATTATATCTATGCTGTCGCCACAAAAGCGTCACACAAGGGGCGAGGGCTTGCCAGTGGATTGTTAAATTATTGTGAACGATTCACACGTGAGAGTCTAGACGCAGAGTTTCTCATTCTGACACCCAGAACAGACGAGCTGTACAGTTTTTACCGTAAGCGCGGCTTTACTGTAGAGTTTGAGACCAGGGAATATAGGATAGAAAGCGCGAGCAACCGGACAGATTTAATGCGCGATATGACAAGCGCAGAGTTTGAGCGGATGCGGAGACGGTATCTTGATACACTGCCGTTTAGTGTATATTTTAAGGGCGGGCGCAGTGATTTTGTGTATAACGACCTTAAAAAAACAGGCGTGTATGTAAAAGCGGCGAAAAATGGGGAAAGCTATATTATATATGATGAAAAATCGGTGTATGAGGTGTTCGGAGGGGACAGTGCCGTGCTTTTAGAGGCGGCGGGGGCTAAGGGCTGTCCGGGGGTGACGAAAAAGACCGCACTGCTTAGATTTACCGGAGATAAAATATCAGGCAGAGCGGGATATATAGCCTTTACGCTTGACTAGAATGAAAGGGATAACAAAAAAGAGTTTTAATGATTATTGAGGAATACAGAGGGGATATCAGGGTAGTAAAGCGGGGATTAAGGGAAGAATACAAGCAGAAGAGACAAAGGCTCACGCCCGAACAAAAGAAGGTGCAGGACGATGCGGTAATCGCACGGTTCTGCCAGACACCGCAGTATAAGCGGGCAAAGACAGTTCTTCTATACATCTCCACAGCGGCAGAGATTGATACATCGGGGCTTTTGAACCGGGCTATGTCGGATGGCAAGAAAATAGCCGCACCGCTCTGTACCGACGGTGAGGGTCAGATGGAGTTTTATATTGTGGATTCACCCGAAAGGCTTATAAAGGGGCGGTTTGGGGTGTTAGAGCCCGACCCCGAGGTGTGCGAAGGGCTAAGGAGCTTTGATGAGAGCATATGTGTCGTTCCGGGGCTGGCGTTTGACCGTCAGGGGTTTCGATTAGGGTACGGCAAGGGATATTATGATAGATTTTTATCGGGGTATCCGGGGGTGAAGCTGGGGCTTTGCTACTGCTCATGCCTGGCGGTGAGACTGCCCAGAGGACGGTATGATGTACCTGTGGAGTATATAGTAACGGAAAAATTTACAAAAAAAGTATAGCAATTAGTAGAACTAATTGCTATACTTATGTTAATAAAGGGTTACCTAAGGGTGCGCAATCATTACCGGTTATACCTATGTAAATTTTTCTAGGCTCCGGCAGTGATTTAAGAAATATCCTAGTCGCGGTCGTTGCAGCAACAGCCTAACCATACTATAATAAGTACAAGAATCCAGGTTGAAGAATTACCGCCGAATAAACCTTTGTTGCAGCACATAAATGTTCACCTCGTTTTTATTGTTTGGTATATACTATGTAAATATTTTAATTTGGTTCATGATTTTTTTTGAAAGGCGGGTAGCGGGCGGACGCTTTTTTAAAGTCTAGCGGAAGCCGATTATTGATGGCGGATAACACACATGATTTTGACGAGCTGATTGCAAAGCTTGATATAGGCGAGGACATAAAGCCCGAAC
>CAYSTR010000219.1:0-5300 GCA_964433745.1 uncultured Oscillospiraceae bacterium
TCAGCTTTGACCAAAATATCAGGATTCTGGAAATTGAGCTTAGTGTCTCGATAACCCTGCGGGACGGCAAGCTAAAGGTCACAGGTGACGAGCGCGGGGTGGAGCTGGCGGTTCGCACGATAGAAACCCTCATTGCCATGCAGGGGCGTGGTGACGTGCTGGGAGAGCAGAACATCCGCTATGCTCTGTCTCTGGTGCTGGACGGCAAAGAGGGGGAGCTGGAGCGCTTATCCCGCGATATCATATGCATATCCGCAAAGGGACGCCCCATAAAGGCGAAAACCCTGGGACAGAAGAAATACGTTGATGCCATAGCGACAAATACGGTGACATTGGGTATAGGCCCTGCGGGAACAGGTAAGACCTATCTTGCGGTGGCCATGGCGGTCATGTCGTTTCGCAAAAAGGAGATAAGTAAGATTATCCTTACGCGCCCGGCTGTGGAAGCGGGGGAGAAGCTGGGCTTTCTTCCGGGTGACATGCAAAACAAGGTTGACCCCTATCTAAGACCGCTTTATGATGCACTCTTTGACATGTTCGGCGCAGAGACCTTTGCAAAGCAGCTAGAGCGCGGCTCGATAGAGGTCGCACCTCTTGCCTACATGCGCGGTCGCACGCTGGACGATTCATATATCATCCTCGATGAGGCACAAAATACAACACATGAACAAATGAAGATGTTTTTGACACGTTTGGGTAACGGCTCAAAAATGGTCATAACCGGTGACATTACGCAGATTGATCTGACCGACACAAAACGGTCGGGGCTTGTTGAGGCGATGAAGGTACTCAAAAATGTGGAGGGTGTAGCCAGTGTAATGTTTACCGACAAGGATGTTGTGCGCCATGTAATGGTAGCCCGCATTGTCAAAGCATACGAAAAATATTATGAGGATGGGAAAAGATACCGATGAACAAGGTGAGCGTATTCATTAAGAACAATCAAAAGGCGGTCAAGATTCCGTCGGGGATAAGGCTTCTAGTCCGGCGCTGCTGCAATGCGGTGCTAAGGCTGGAGCAGTTTGAACACTCCGCCGAGATAAGCATTACCTTTGTGGATAACGATCAAATACGAAAGCTAAACTCCGAATACAGGGGCAAGGACACCGCCACGGATGTTCTCTCGTTCCCGCTGTTTGAAAAGGGGAGAATCACCCCCGATGCCTCCACCGGCGTGTGCGCATTGGGAGATGTGGTAATCTCTTTGGAGCGTGCGGTCTCCCAAGCCGACACATTCGGGCATACATTGCAGCGTGAGGTGGCGTTTCTGACGGTTCACTCGGTGCTTCATCTTCTGGGGTATGACCACGAGAACGACAAGATAGGTGCGCTTCACATGCGCGAAAAGGAAGAACAGGTGCTTTCTCAGATAGGCGTAGGGCGCGGCGCGTCATACGTTTTAGAGGAATAAAAACACCGACAAATTCAAAAAAGACCTGCCGCTCATGACAGGTCTTTGCGTTTTTTAGCGTGAAGCTGCATATATATTATGTGAGGAGGGGTGTGCTTGAACGGACAGATTAAACGCATCTATCAAAGCTTCGGGTTTGCCGTCAAGGGGCTGTGGCACTGTATCAAGAGTGAGCGCAACATGCGCATACACATTGTACTGTTTGCCTATGTCCTCTACTTCTCTGACTTTTTCGCGCTTACCCCCGCAGAGCTTGCCCTCATTGTGCTCACCGGGGGGCTTGTACTTGTCTGCGAGCTTGTTAACACCGCTATCGAGGTCATTGTTGACCTTAAATCCCCCTCATACGACCCATTGGCACGTATGGCAAAGGATATAGCGGCGGGGGCGGTGCTCGTGTCCGCACTGTCGGCGGCGGCGGTGGGGTTTTGTCTCTTGTGGAGACCCGAGGTGTTTTATGAGATTATTAACACATTCCTCAATAACCCCATTTTCTTTCTGCCGCTTTCATTCTCACTGATTGCCAGTGCCGTGTTTATATACGCAATACCAAAACACAAGAAATAAAAATAATGGAGAAGCAATGAAAAGATCAGCCTTTATCGCCATAGTGGGACGCCCCAACGTGGGTAAATCCTCCCTTTTAAACGCACTTACCGGCGAGCATGTCGCCATAGTCACCCCCAAGCCCCAGACCACGCGCACCCGCATAACCGGCATCCGAACAGACGGCGGCGACCAGTTTGTGTTCACCGACACGCCGGGTTATCACACACCCCGCACGGCACTGGGTGAGTACATGATAGGACAGGTGACCGGCTCACTGGGCGGAACAGACGCCATTATGTTTGTAGTGGAAGCGGATATGCGCATCGGCAAGATTGAGCACGAGCTAATAGAGAGCTTTAGTAAGACCAAAACGCCTGTCATACTCTGCATAAATAAGATAGACCTAAAGGATAAGACCGCCATTCTGCCGGTTATAGCCGCATACACCGCCGAGTTTTCCTTTGCGGAGGTTGTACCCATCAGCGCCAAGACCGGTGACGGCTTGGAGCTTCTTATGAATGTGCTGTCAGGATATCTAAAGGAGTCGGTTCACTTCTTTCCGGAGGACGAATACACCGACCGCCCCGAACGCTTTATCGTGTCCGAGATTATAAGAGAAAAGCTTCTCATGTGTCTAGACGATGAGATTCCCCACGGAACGGCAGTGGAAATAGAGAGCTTTAAAACCCGCCCGGACGGCTCTATCTGCGACATTAACGCCCTTATCCTGTCCGAGAAGCAGTCGCACAAGGGTATAATCATCGGCAAGGGCGGCGAGCGGCTCAAGCAGGTATTAACAATGGCACGAACCGATATAGAGAAGTTCCTCGATATAAAGGTCAACCTAAAGTGCTTTGTTAAGGTACGCGAGGATTGGCGCAATAAACCCTCCACACTGCGGGATTTGGGGTATAAAGGATAGTTTTTTTATGTATATTCTAAGCTTTGACATAGGGACAAGCGGGCTTAAAACGGCGGTCACAGGGGAGGACGGACAGATAGTCCTGTCCGAGACCGGGCGATACCCAACCTATCATCTGGAATCGGGCGGCGTGGAGCAGTCCCCCGAGGACTGGTGGGCGGCGGCGGTGGACTGCTGCTCAACACTTCGTGAGCGCGCCCCCCACATCTGGCGACAAATAGGCGTTATCGGCGTGTGCGGTCACATGATAGGGCTTGTGTGCGTCGATAAGCAGGGGCACGCCCTCCGTCCGGCGTTTATACATGCCGACACCCGAAGCAAGGCACAGCTTTCTCATGTACTGGATACGGTGGGGGGAGAGACCCTCTACCGCATTACAGGCAATCTGCCCGATACCCGCTCACCCCTATGTAAGCTTCTCTTTATTAAGGACCATGAGCCGGATACATATAAAAGAACGGCGAAGTTTTTACAGAGTAAGGACTATCTAAGCGCACGTCTCACCGGTAATATCGACAATACAGACTATTCAGATGCCTCCCATGCCCAGCTTATGGACATTGAGAAGAAAACCCCCGCCCATGAGTTGTTTTACGAGCTGTCTATCGATTCCTCCCTGCTCCCCGCTGTAAGGAGCGGGCAGGAGGCTGCCGGTTCGCTGACTGCCGAGAGCGCGGCGGCTCTGGGGCTTCCGGCGGGGACGCCTGTAGCTGTGGGCGGCGGGGACGGCGGCTGCGGTGCTATCGGTGCGGGGGCTGTCCGTGAGGGTACGCGCTATATGTGCCTGGGGACGACGGCGTGGATTATGTCCATGCAGAAAAAGCCCTATTTTGACCAGCAGATGAGAAGCTTTAGCCTTTTGTCCCCCACAGGGGAGCTGTGCGGGGTTCTTGGCACCACCCAGTGCGCGGGACGTGCGGTGGAGTTCACCCGCTCCCTTTTAGGCTGCGGTATAGACGAGCTGGAGACACTGGCTAAAGCTGTTCCCCCCGGCTGTGACGGTCTTACGTTTCTTCCCTATCTGGAGGGGGAACGCACGCCGGTATACGACAGTGACGCAAGGGGTGTATTCTTCGGTATCTCGCCATCACATACAAAAGCGCATTTTATAAGAGCGACACTGGAGGGGGTCTCCATGTCGCTTCGCACTATAAATGATATTCTGGGACAACCGGACGAGCCGATTAACACCATAGGCGGCGGTGCAAACTCACCCCTCTGGTGCTCGATAATCGCAGATATGCTGGGATGCCCTATTGCGACGGTAAACGTTCCCCAGGATGATGCTACCTCACTGGGAGCGGCAGTTCTAGCGGGGGTTCTGGCGGGGATGTTCACGGATATCGCTGACGGTACTAAGAGGATAACACGCACTAATGTATTTATTCCGCAGGGGAGAGAATGCTACAAAGAGAGCTACCGCGTTTTTTCAGGGTTATACCCCGCACTGTGCGGTCTTTATAAAAGAGGATAAAAACAAGGAGGTATAGGGCGTGTATACAATGGGATGGTCAAACGAATTTGTCACCGGGATTGAACATATTGACAACCGTCATATGGAGCTTTTCAAGATGGTGAAGCTGTTCTCTATTAAGCACGAGCGCGATGCCTCCGATGTGGAGATAAGCGAGTTTATCGAGAATCTGTGGGCATACTCCACCCTCCACTTTGAAGAGGAGGAGGCACTTATGCGGGAGAAGCAGTACCCGCTTCTGCATTTTCATGCCGAGAAGCACGCTTCGCTCAAGTTTCAGCTGGAAAAAATCATCGTGGACATGAACTACGGCAGACTTAAAAGCCCGCTTAAAACAGTGCTTGAATTTTCATGCGACTGGCTCAACAGCCACATCGCAAAGGATGACATGACCTTTTTTGACTACATCCACGGCAAGAACAACGTAATAAGCCCAGAGTTTACCGGATGTCACTGCGAGGTCACCTCCATGCATAACGAGCTTCTGCGCATAGGTCAGATAGACACGATAAACGACAATCAGATTCTTATAAAAATTACAAGCGAGCACGATAAAAAGATAAATATTGGTGACATTGTCAAGGTCACGCTTACAAAGTCGGCAGGGGAGCTTCAGATATTTATCGCAAAGGTGCGAATAGAGGTGAAGCAGGGGCTGTTCCTCTTTAACGCAAAGGCGGTAAAGCCTGTAAACGAACGCCGCTATATCCGCATTCCGTCAGACATTCCCGCCGAGATGAAATATGAGGGGAGCACCTTTGCCGCCCGTATCACAGACCTTAGTCTGGGCGGGGCGCAGCTTATGACCGCGCCGCTTCTCGATCTTCACACCAACATAGAGCTTGGATTTACACTCATGGGCTTCAAGCTTCAAAGAACCTGTACAATCGTGCGTATACTGCACTTAAACGACAACGAGCTGCACTACGGCTGCCGGTTTGAAA
>CAYSTR010000220.1:0-761 GCA_964433745.1 uncultured Oscillospiraceae bacterium
TCCAAACGTTACGGTGACACCACGCGCATGTTCTGCTTTAATGAGCGCGGTAGTTTCTTGACCGAAAATACCGACGGTGTGCTCACTGTAAACGGTCACTCCTATCGTGACAAGGACAAAAAGACAAACAATTCAAACTTTGCTCTGCTCTCCACCATCCGCTTTACCATGCCATTTAAAGAGCCTATTGAGTATGCCCGGCATGTAGCTAGTCTAGCTAACCTCATAAGCGGCGGGAGTGTACTGGTGCAGAGATTAGGGGACCTAGAAAGCGGACGGAGAACTGATGCATCACGCCTTAAACAGTCCACCGTGCGAAACACTTTAGAAGCGGTACCGGGTGACCTTAGTCTGTGTCTGCCTAAACGTCAGCTTGATAATATAATCGAGACGCTTCACGCTTTGGATAAGGTAGCACCGGGGACTGCCAATCACGATACACTGCTCTACGGAATAGAGTGCAAGTACTACTCGGCGCGTCCTAAATGTGTAGATTTTGAGATAGACGGTCTTGACGGAATATATGCCATAGGGGATGGGGCAGGCTTTACCCGCTCCCTGTCACAAGCGGCCGCAAACGGTCTCTATGTTGCGGAAAGGATTGCGGGAGACCTGTGATTGAAACGGAAACGACACTTCTTGATATAGGAAATAATCTTCAGATATATGTAAGCGATAACCACAAGTTCGGTACCGCGTCTGTACCGAACTTGTGGTTATCGCTTACATATAGGAAATAATCTTCAGAGATATGTAAGCGA
>CAYSTR010000220.1:771-5297 GCA_964433745.1 uncultured Oscillospiraceae bacterium
TCTCTCACATTGTGCGGGAGTGGGTAGACAGGACACTGTATGCGACTTGGGTACCGGCTGCGGTATTATACCTCTATTATGCGTATCCGAGGGGTTAGGAAAGCATTTTTACTGTGTGGATATTCAACATGAAGCCATTGATCTTGTCACCGCTACAGTAGAGAGAGCAAAGCTTTCTCATATGACACCGGTACTGGGCGATATCCGCGAGATACCCGGCAGTCGGCTTGTCCCGCGTGGGGCTATGGATGTTGTGGTATGCAATCCTCCCTACAAGCGGTTAAATTCAGGGATAATGAGCACCACCGAGAGCGATAAAATAGCTCGTCACGAGACCATGTGCTCGATAGACGATGTGTGTGCCGCCGCAAAGGCACTTCTGCGATTTGGTGGACGGTTTTGTCTATGTCATCGTCCCGAAAGACTGTGCGATGTGCTTGTTGCCATGCGGTACTATAATCTTGAACCCAAGCGTCTTGAATTTGCGGTAAACAAGCCGTCAGACGAGCCATGGCTTGTGCTCATCGAGGGGAAAAAGGGGTCAAAGCCTTTTATGCGCGTTAAAATATCCGAAAAGGGAACATAAGATGGACAAGGGCACACTCTATCTCGTAGCAACGCCCATAGGGAACTTAGAGGACATCACCCTGCGCGGTGTTCGTACACTTACTCAAGCGGATTTTATTGCGGCAGAGGACACCAGGGTAACGGCAAAGCTTCTCAATCATTTAGGGATATCAAAACCCATGGTGAGCTATTATGAGCACAACCTCCGCGAGCGTGGGATGCTTATAATCTCACGCATACTGGCTGGTGAGGTCTGTGCTTTGGTATCGGATGCGGGTTCTCCCTGTGTATCTGATCCGGGTGAGGATCTTGTAAGGCTGGCGGTGGAGCACGGAATAGATGTGTATGTCATTCCTGGAGCGTGTGCGGCGGTATCGGCACTTTCTCTGTCCGGACTTTGCACTTCGCGGTTTTGCTTTGAGGGATTTTTAACAGTCGGAAAATCCGGACGAGAAGAACGTCTTAACGCACTTAAAAATGAACAGAGGACAATTATCCTTTATGAAGCGCCCCATAAACTCATGCGGACATTAAGTGATTTGCTTGATGCTCTTGGAAATAGGCGGATATCGGTGGCTAGAGAGCTTACAAAGCTTCATGAAGAGGTTATTCGCACAGATATAAACGGAGCAATCGAACACTTTACCGAAATAACTCCGCGAGGTGAGCTGGTACTCGTTGTAGAGGGTGCTCCAGAGTTAGAAGCGGCAGTGATATCGCTGGAATGTGCG
The DNA here is from genome assembly GCA_964433745.1 of uncultured Oscillospiraceae bacterium. GTDB lineage: Bacteria > Bacillota > Clostridia > Oscillospirales > Ruminococcaceae > CAYSTR01. Next base: position 2,070 of record CAYSTR010000220.1, read on the forward strand.
GTAGAGCGCGTACATGAACTGGCAGGTGAGGGGATGGCACTTTCACAGGCAGCAAAACTGGCGGCAAAGGAGACCGGGTATCCTAAGAGTGAGCTTTACAAGCTGGCTCTTTCAAATAATAACTCTTAAAGGGGAGAAAAACATGCTTAAAAATATTCCGAAAATTCTGTCACCCGAGCTCTTAAAGATATTAATGGAGATGGGTCACGGTGACGAGATAGTCATTGCAGACGGTAACTTTCCGTCAGCGGCTATTGCTAACCGTCTGGTGAGATTAGACGGACACAATGTGCCGGAGGTTCTCGATGCGATACTGCGCTTTTTCCCGCTGGATACATACTCCGAGTTCCCGGTTTCTCTTATGGAGGTCGTAAAAGGAGATACGGTTGTACCTGTTATCTGGGACACCTTTAAGGAGATTATTGCACGGCATGATAACGCAAAGATTACCCATCTGGAGCGGTTTGAATTTTACGAACACGCAAAGAAGGCCTACTGTGTTGTTGCCACCGGTGAGGATGCGTTGTACGCTAACGTCATATTGAAAAAGGGTGTTGTAGTAGAATAAAAAATTAATCCCCGCCGGCATCCGGCGGGGATTCGTATTAGCCTATTAGTGATGTCAGTTTAAAGGAACGCCAGTCATTTTCCGTGTTAGGAGAAATGATATAATATGCTGCATGATTCCGAACGCTCTCGTCCGGTGCTTTGTCAATCAAGCGTTTTATAGATGATTGACCGGCACTGCCCAGTTCAATGAGAAGCGATATGTCTACTCTGTCCGTCCTGCCCGAAAGGTAGTTATTGGTATTTACATTGGCGATGATGGCATCTGTATTTGAAAATAAGAGCACAAGTATGAGCGTCGTTACGGTTCGCATAACCCACTTGGGAGTATCGGTTTTACCTCTGAACTGACCCACAGCGATAATAAAGAATACAGCAAAAAGAAGCAGCATAAACCATGAGGTATAAACCCTAAGCGGCGAAAGACCATAAACGGTGATATACATAAACATCTTACTGCCCGCCGAAATTATAAGAAGCATTGTAAACAAACATAAAAGAGTCACTAAAAATCGTACAATTCCCTTATTAGTTTCACCCTTGCAGAACAGCCGGACGCACAGTATCACAGCAAGATTAATGACAGCAATAGCAGTCAGCTCAAAGAAGCCTCTTCGGGCGTACTCGGCATAGCTGTAACCGGAAGGCAGTAAACTTACAAACGCAGACAGCATGTATCCCAGCTGAGATATGAAAAAGAGTGTGTATGATATAATAAGAGGAATCATGGCAGTCGAGACGATAAGCCGGGGCATAAAACGCGCTTTTGAAGAGATATTCTTTACAGCCTCAGACTTAATCAGATTAGGTTTGTCTTTGCGTACACCGCATAGTATTGCAAAGAGATACATTGCCACAGGAATACCTACGGCAAACTGTATTACATACAGCCAGAAATTACCTAATGCTCCGCTGAACATCGTCATGAGCGCTTCAAATGCCGCATCGGCACTCATTAGAAGTGACAGGATAACTGCTGTCACAGGCAGTGCTATGAGAAGTCCCGCTCCGATAAGTGCCGCTTGCTTACCCTGTTTGGTCTTTTTCAGAACACTTTTTATAGCGGCATACAGATAATTAAGCCTTGAAAAGGGGAGTACAATGAGCATGTTGAGTGTATCACCTAAAATAAGTGACATGCTTCCCAGCGATAGTCCGCAGGATACGAACACCCAATAAAGACTTGTGAGCATGAGGAATAAAAGGTTTAGAAAGGATAAAAAGGGATTGTCAAAAAGGATAAAATAGCTCCCTGATAGTAATACAATACCTAAGATTGTCAGCGTTTTCCCTGTCTGCTTTATTCCGGCATGTTTAAAAAATACAAGCATTACTGTAACAAAAATTAAAGTAAACAACGTAGAGGAAATACCCAAAGTACCCGGTGTGAATAGAATGAAATTGACGAACAAAAAGCCCAGTACCAGCATGATTAGAGCAAATGTGCTTTCATAAGGTGAAAATACCGGTTCAGCCTTGACTACGGGAACGCCTATCGGTTCATATCCGGTAGTATTATTTACCTCATATTCCATAATAATCTCTACTATATTAATCATTTTTGTATTCTAGGATATCACCGGGCTGACAATCTAGCTCGCGGCAGATTGCATCAAGTGTCGAGAACCGTATAGCTTTTGCCTTTCCCGTCTTTAGAATGGACAGGTTAGCTTGTGTAAGACCGATTCGTTCAGCCAGCTCGTTGCTTTGCAGCTTACGCTTGACAAGCATCATATCGAGATTAACATATATCATAGCTTTTTAATAGGGCAAAAACCCATCCTCCTTTTTAGATTGTAAAGTCATTTTCATCCTTTAGGATTATAGCCTGTTCAAATACATTTTTTATAACACGCAGGATAAGACCGATAAATACGGCTGCGATAGTCATTAGAAGCGCAAACAGATAGACAAACGAAAATCCCAGATAGATAAGCCCCACAAGGAAGCTGCACCACGATATCACACGCAAAAGTGTTGTATTCGCACGCTCGAACACCTTTCCGCTGCCTATATTTACGGTAAGCCGGAACAGACAGCCAAGCAGTACAAGCGCTGGGGGGATACTGGCATATAGCGTGATGATAAGCGGCAATATTATCTGCTCACCATCCCGCTTATGGCTTAGATAGCTGTTTGCCAACGATGGAAGAAAAAACGCACAGATTATTAGGGTCACCATGAATATAAGCGTGAGGTATTTCGTAAATGTCAGTGAACGTGATTTGCTCCACATAAATTTTCCTCCTTTTTAAGATTAACATCACTATATCATATCATAACTCGTTTGTCAATAAAAATTTATTGAATTACGATAATAATTTTCCGAAATACAAAAATACCCGCCGGTATTTTGTCCGGCGGGATGGTAATTATTTATTCTAATAAAGAAGTCTGATGGTTACTATTCTGTCCCAGGTGTTTTTCCCGATTATTCCATCGGGGGTCAAGTTAAATATCTTTTGGAACGCTATAACTGCCTGTTTTGTTCTTGCGCCGAATATACCGTCTGCGATTAGAGGCGGAATGGCAGAATATTGCTGTCCGATTACGTTTAGATACTCCTGCATGATACGTACATTGTCGCCGCGTGTTCCCTCTTTCAAGAGGTAACCGGGGTAGCCAATCGCAAGTCCGGTGGAGTTTATTATCCCTAGATAC
>CAYSTR010000221.1:0-5253 GCA_964433745.1 uncultured Oscillospiraceae bacterium
CTGCCATTACTAGGCAAAACAGCATTACAGCAGCCGTCAACACAGAAATGATACGTGTTTTCATTAATATTGACCTCCAAAATTTATTTGACGAACTAAAAGTATTAAGCCTTTGCTTATTCCTTTACTCCGCCTATCAAAATACCTTTTGCAAAGTATTTTTTCAAAAAGGGATAGATGATTAAAAGCGGTACAGAGGATACAACCATCGAAACATATTTGAACCCCTCTTTCATAACGGTTTGAGCCTCATAGTCTATCTTCTGGCTCATCATTACAGATGATATCATTGGCGAGTCAGCACGTATTAATATTTCTCTAAGAACAAGCTGCAGCGGGTAGAGCGCTGCATTATCCAGATAAATCATAGCTTGAGTATATGAGTTCCAGTGGGCAAGCCCGTATTGCAGTGCCAGCACTCCTATAAGCGGTGCGGATAATGGAATGATTATTGTTATAAATGTCTTTATGTATCCCGCTCCGTCTATTCGGGCGGCCTCCTGTATGCTCTCCGGGATAGTGCTTTTCATAAACGAAATGGCGATAATAACAAAATAAACACTGACCGCATTGGGTATTATCATAGCAAATAGTGTATCGCGAAGCTTTAGGCTGTCCACTACTAGATAAAGCGGTATCATTCCTCCCGAAACATACATGGAAAGTATCAGTATCTTTGTTATAACGGATTTACCCGGCATAGAGGCTCGGGATAAGGGATATGCTGCTATCATTGTCATTGCTATGTTCAAGACAGTACCGAGAATCATGTATACAAAGCTGTTAAAGAAGCCCGACCATATGCGTTCGTTTTCAAACACCATTCCGTAGCTCTTTAGGGAAATGTCAGCAGGCCAGAGCAAAAACGGCTTGTCAATAATCGAGAAAACATTGCTGAATGACGCACATAGGTTATACCACAAGGGATATATTGTTATTATAAGGAATAAAACAATCAATACAATATTGACATAATCCAGTACTTTCTCACTGTTGGTTTTAGCTGTTACCATTATTACACCTGCCTCTCTGCTACCAAAGGCTAACCCCTCTGGTTTTTTTGCTGATTGTGTTAGCTGTTCCCAACAGGATAAGGTTGACCACCGTATTAAACAGGCTTATAGCAGTGGTATAGCTGAACTTTCCGTCTATTAGCCCCGCCTTATACACATAGGTTGAGATTATCTCTGATGCTTCGAGATTGAGGTTATTCTGCAACAGATATATCTTCTCGAATCCCAGTGTCAGCATGTTGCCTATGTTCATTATCAGCATAACTACAATCACATATTGAATACCGGGCAGTGTGATATGCCACATTTTAGCTATTCTTCCGGCTCCGTCCAGCGTCGCCGCTTCATATAAATCCTCCGAGATGGAGCTCATTGCCGCCGTATACATAATCGTACCGAAGCCTATGCCCTGCCATATGTTCGACCATACGTATATGTGCCAGAAATAATCGGGATTGGATAGAAAATCTACCCGCTGTCCTCCCAAAAAAGCAATGATTGCATTTACCATACCTGTAGATGGTGCTAAAAATGTGATAATCATACCGCCTACAACAACGGTGGACAGAAATGTGGGTGCATATGAAACAATCTGTGCAAAGTTCTTAAATCGCTCCCTTTTTAACTCGTTAAACATTAGAGATAGTATTATTGTCAGAGGAAACCCGACGACTAAGCCGTATACGTTAATACCTATAGTGTTTTTTATTGTTCTGAAAAAGTAAAAGCTGTTAAAATATCTAGTAAAGTGTTTTAACCCGACCCATTGACTGCCGAAAAATCCATCAGAGGATTTGTAATCCCTAAATGCAATCTGAACGCCGTATAAGGGTATAAGCCAGAAAATAATCAAGTAAACCGCCACAGGAATCAACATTATGTAAAGCTCTCTATGCTCAAAGACACGCTTCCACAAGCCGTTCTTTCGCAAAATAATAAAGCCCCCTTTTTACTAAAATTGATACTATTTGGTGTCGATTTTGTATAATTTATTATAGTCAAAATCATATCAAAATGTCAATATAGTAACCATATAACAACTTGAATAATCTACTATATTAATATAATAATTTATAAATTTTGTATATAATAACATATATTCAAAACATATAATAAAATATTCTTAGCTATTAATTTAATATTAATATTGCAATGTTCAAAATTATATGTTATAGTAGTTGATATAGATGTTGATATATCATTTTGCCAAGATGTAATACAAGGGTAGGTGAGCGAAAATGGAGATCGGGTCAACTGCTATGTATGAGCAGATAAAAAAAGATATCATAGACCAAATTCTAGACAACACTTATAAGGAAAACAGCCGGATTCCCAGTGAGCATGAAATAACTAAGATGTACAAGGTCAGCCGCATAACTGCCTCGAAGGCTTTGGCTGCGCTTGCCAGTGAGGGGTTTATCTTTCGGGTTCAAGGTAAGGGCTCATTTGTAAAACCTGGTGTATCTGCAAAAAAGACGGTTCCCCTAGTCACCGATGAAAAAAATACCGTCTTGTTTAAGGCGGAGGACTTAAAGCCCATAGAAAACATAAAAAAGATTGGGGTGCTCATCCCGGGTCTCAATGACTTTCACGGACTTAATATCATTAGAGCTATAAGCGAAACCTTAGTGTACCCCAAATATTTTGTGTCCAATGTTATGAGCAATTGCAAGGCAAATTCCTTTTTCTCATTGGAGAACTACACGTTAAAATCCATGCTGACAAGCGGTTACGACGGAATAATCATATTCCCGGTTGACACAGAGCTTTACAACGAAACAATCCTTGCCATGCAGGTGGCTAAGTTTCCGTTTGTACTAATAGAGAGGACGTTTCCGGGAATAAACTGCAACAGCGTATCCAGTGACAATGTTATGGGAGCGCGGCTTGCAACAGAGCACCTTATCAAGCTAGGACATAAAAAGATTGCATTCTGCTCAACCTCAACCATAAATGAACAGATAACAGAGCTTCGTTATAACAGCTATTGCAGCACAATGCAAAAGCATATGCTGCCGGTAAGATCCTTCCACAATAAAGATGAGGACTATAAAAGCAGCTCTGATTCGTCACAGCTAAGACAGGCGTTAGTTAACCGCGAGATTACCGGAGCGGTGGCCAGTAATACCACGGCTGCCATCGACCTATACAAAATGTGCGAACGACATGCCATACGTATACCAGAGGAGTTTTCTATTGTATGCTTTGACAATCCATCCCAGCATGTAAGCAGGAGCAACTTTTTCACATATATAGAGCAGCAGTCATACGACATGGGAAAACAGGCGGCTCTGATAATCGACAATCAGCTAAACACAGCCGAATCCGATTTTACGACAGTAAAGCGCATACTCATTCCGGAGCTTATCGTAAACTCTTCTACCGCAGCTAACCACCTACTCTAATAAATGTATAAGGATTGAGGGGATTATAGTATGTTCAGTGAAAAAACCTATCATTACTTTAAACCGGCACATCAGCCTTCACATGTAACTGTAGTTAACCCGGACGGTTTTACAGATGCAGAAAGGGTACTGGCTGTCTCATTGCAGGGAATCGTGGCAAAAACTAGTCCCGAAATCTACATTGATTACTCTTGTGACGGTTATGTGCAGAAAAATTGTATGCCCTATCTTCAAATGTTAGCAGAAAAGTATCATCTGGAGGTAACGCATGAAAATGATATATTTACGCTGCTCGAACGGTTTCGTCCGCTTGTAAAGGGATACATCCTTACAGAGTTTCCCAAGGTTTTCATGGAAAAATACAACACCATGGTGCTGGATGTAGAATCCCTCAATGTCGCCACTAGTCTGGCGGGCATCCACTGTGCTGTCATAGTTGACAGCTCGCTGGAGGAGCGAATTAAAAGCATGGGATACGAAATGATTCTTGATGTCAGGGGCAGGGATACAGCATGGCTAGTAGAAAGGCCAGAGTATCCGCAGCTTTATAAAGGACATTCCTTTGAACTGGGCTGTCTTGAACTGACACGCGACTATTGTATTGCTTGCAACGGAATCTGCTTTTATAGTCTGGATGCTGCACACTATCCCGCCAGACAGCGTATTCTGGAGGATACCGACCGAGACACCCCTGTTTTCGGATGGGGAAACGCCCTTGCCGGTGAGCATGACTTTACCGAGCCTCTGACATCATCGGGGCATTTCTGGGCTGCCGGGTGTCCTGCCAACCTCTCATTCATCACCGCCTTCTCGAATGAACAGCCAGTCCGTCAGCACCCCATTCTAGAATCGGTGGAGGAAAATAACGACAACCACTATGTGAGCTTTCTCATAAGTGACGGAGACAGCTTAAGCTTTGCCTTTAACGGCTTTATAACAGGAGAGGGCAGCTTGTACGACAGTAAAAGCTGCGGCAAATTCCCCCTTGGCTGGGGAATGCCCGCCGCTTTAACCGAGCTTGCCCCCGATATACTCCAGTACATCTATAACGATGCCTCGGATGGGACTAAAGCCGGTAAACCGTATCAGAACAGCTTCGTTTCCTACTCCTCCGGCGGATATATGTACCCGTCTACATATCCCTCCGATCTATTGGAGGGGCATATCGAAAAGCTTACACATGCCATGCGACGGTCGGACACGCGTATATTAGGTATAATTGATTTTGATAAGTATAATGAAGAGGCACTGTCGTTATGGGATAAGTATACCAAACATGAGCAGATTGACGCTATTATATATGTTGACTTCTGCTCCTATGCTACCGATTCCGACACAATTATGTGGTCTAACGGAAAACCGGTCATTGCTTCACGGGCGCGGTTTTGGCAAGGACTTCCTCAATCCGATACGGAATACCTGGCTAAAAAGATAAACAATATGCCGACAGGGCTTACTAATCCATCGTCCTATTCGCTTATAATGGTTCACTGTTGGTCTAAAACTGTGGCAGAAATAGAGGAGCTGGTGGGGCGGTTCGATAGTCATGTCAAGGTAGTCACCCCCCAAACCCTTGTGGATTTAATAAGAAAAAATGTTGACCGAACCCATAAATCCAGTAACACCCAAAAGTCCGCAGATAAGCTTGAATATGTGCTTGATTTAGGTGATTACAGTCCCGAGCAGACAGTGGGGACTAAGGGCAGTGCTTCACAATCAATCGAGACCATGCCGTATGCAAGCTTTGCCAATGCTCCTGCGGGTAAGGCTGTCGCAACTAGGTATGTCTTAGATAGCTCATCGGCAGTTAATGTCACATTTTTAAATCCCAACAC
>CAYSTR010000222.1:0-5239 GCA_964433745.1 uncultured Oscillospiraceae bacterium
TGGGTTTGATACAGTTGCAAATTCATACCCCTCTATGTTCTCGGACACTGATATTGGCTGACCTGCCCGAATTATTCCGACTATGGGAATATAGCAAAGCGCCGCCGGTATGAGAATATTTTCCGGAAGATTTCCTAGGAGATAATCCGTACTGACCGAAAAATAACGGCATAGCGCTATAATGTTCTCTGCATTGGGTACACGCTCCCCCGACCTCCAGTAACCTATCAAGCGTGAGGAAATTCCTGTTTCTTTTGCCAATTGATAGTTGCTGACCCTGCGCTCTGACATTAACTTCTCCAGATTTTTACAAACTGCGTTCATGTTTCTATGCTCCTAACTATTGTCGCATTTTGTCGAATTACTATGTTTCTTGTAAGATTTTGTAGAAATATTTTGATTGACAAAGGAACAAAATAGCACTATAATATAAGTAAGGCGAACATATGTTTGTTATTATTATAATAAAAAAGGCAGGTGTTGTCAAGCTTATAATTTATTTGTCATAAATACATTATTATTACATAAAGGAGCTTAATATGCTGCCAAAGGACGTTAAAGATACCGCTAGATGTCTGGTAATAGGATATGAAGCCCGCCGGAAGCGTGCTCAAACATCAGCATTAGAGTTTGACCGGCTTGCGCTTCAAGCAGTTGAGCAGGGGCTGTTACACATCTGCGGGGACATAATTGATGAAAAGATAAGGACGGTGGTGAAGAAAAAGGTATACGAATCACTCGTCTACTCAATTCCATACCACACAATGGGCGAATGCTACTGCTGTAAGGATAAATTCTATCTCTACAGGAGGCATCTTCTCGAAGAGGTTTCCAAAAATATGGGTATGTATCGATAACATTAAATAGTAGAATGTGCTTTCCTTAGCCTTTGGCTTCAAGAAAGCACATTCTACTTTTATTTGGATATTGCATTATTGCAGCTTCTGAAAAACTGGCTTCTTCTGCTCAAAGTAACATATATATTTTCCGCCCGCACTGCTCACCAGTTCGGCGGCGATATCAAAATGACGTGCCACATCAGCGGGACGGTGTGCGTCCGAACCTAACGTAATTATCTCGCCGCCTAGCTGTGTAAACATACTAAGATAACGTTCGCCGGGCATAGTGCTGCGAAGCCCGCCTGTTACCTCGGATGTATTTATCTCAATTCCACGCCCCGTCTGAACGACCACTTTAAGAATTTCCTCTATTATCTCGTCAAATGGCGTCATATCGACGGTGAAATGATTGTATCCCACAATATAGCGAAGCGGATATGTTATATGCCCCAATACATTGTAGCAATCGAATCTAGACATCAAATAAAGTTCTTCATAGTAGCGTCTTAGCATCCCTTGTGCATCAAAATCAGCGGGGTATTTCATCCAGGCAAAATCCTCTTCGTCCTTTACATTATGAAGAGATGCAATAATAAAGTCATAATCATATGTATTGACAAGGGCAAATGCATCATCCTGTGCCTGTGTCATCTGTCCCAGCTCGATACCGTTTAGAAGCTTAAACCCTTTTATCTCATTCTGTAGACGTTTTATCTCCTCGAAAGCATTAGCCGAGCTTATATCGTATCTGTCCTGACGAAATGCATTTATTTCGCAATGGTCGGTAATGCACATACCGCACAAGCCCTTATTTTTCGCCTCATCCACCATGTCCCGAACCGGGAATTCCGCATCGGGGCTGTGAAGAGAGTGCGTGTGCATATCATAAAAATCCAATAATCCCTATCCTCTCACATTAAGCTTGACCGCCACCCAGCCCTTATCGGGAAAGACTGTCACATTAGAGCCGGTAAGCGCACAAAAATAATCCGTTATATCCTTTTCTCTCGTGTCAATGATACCCGACATGATAAGTGTACCGCCGGGGGCTAATGCTCCGGTCAGAAGCTTTCCCATCATAATAAGCACATCCGCGACTATGTTTGCGACAATCAGATTGTAGCCTGTACCCATCTGTTCGGGTGTTTCAAGGATGTTACAGAGCCTTGCGTCCAGTCTGTCCGCCACATTATTGAGAAGTGCATTTTCCTGCGCTGTCTTTACCGCATCCTCCAGAATGTCAAGAGCCGTTACCCTCTCTGCTCCCAGTAAAAGAGCCGCTACAGACAGAATACCGCTCCCGCAGCCCACATCCAGAACCGTCATACCGGGTGTTACGCACTGCTCTAACAAAGATAGGCAGAGCTTGGTGGACTCATGAGAGCCTGTACCAAAGCTCATACCGGGGTCGATGTTCAGTATCAGCCTGTTATCCCGGTTATCGTAGTTTTCCCAGGTCGGTTTTATAACGAGCTTATCAAATTCTATGGGGACAAAGTACTTCTTCCACTGCTCTGCCCAATCCTCATCCTTTACATGCGAAAGTGCAAGCTCAAGACTGCCCAGGGTATCATCCGAGCGAAGAGTACATAGCATATCCTTTATAAGTGCAAGCTGATTAAAGCCCTGTGCATTGTCCGGAAGATAGAGCTTTATACGCGGACGCTCGTCCCCCGGCTCTAATAAAGCTTCATCCACAAGCCCGCTCTGTCCGGACAAGCCCTCAAGCATTGCCCGAACCTCCTGCGGATCCTCCACAATGATGCCCTCGATGCCGATATCTAAAAGTCTGCCGGTCAGCACCTCCAGTCCGGATTGGGAGGTGTATATGGTTATCTCTTCATACTGCATTATCTTCTCCGTCTGTGTGTCCCGCCCGGTCCTCTGCCCGAACGGTTAGACATGAATATTGATACCACAATACCCGCACCGACGGTCAAAACCAGAATGGTGACAAAAATTACAATACCTAGCGTGGACATTCCGCCCTCATTCTCCGGCTTACTGCTTGAAGATTCCTCTTCACTGGAGGATTCCTCCTCCGGAAGCACAAATTCGGAATTGGTGTCCTCAGAGGATACAGGCTCTTCAACACTTGAAGTCTCCTCCGGCTCACTGCTGGGCGGTGCTAGCTTCTGATAGCTTACGGTTATAGTCTCGACCTGTCCCTGTGTCTCAATCTTAAAGTCAAACTTATCGGTGACTGATGCATAACCGGCAGGCGGGGCTTCCTCAATAAGGTAGTAGGTGCCCATATAGAGATATCCGCTGATATCCTCGCCGTTTGCCTTTGTTGTAAGTGAGGTGACCTTGTTCTCGTACGCCTTTGAGTAGAGCGCAAAGCTGACGGATGAAAGCGTCTCATCCGTGTCCTTGTCCTTGCAAACGAGCTTTACCTGTCCTACCTTCAATTTAAGCTTGATTGGTACGGTTACTGCTTTACCAGCCTGGGTCACCTCTATGTTATACTTCGCCGCCTTGTCAAACGTATATTTTTCCGGAGCGGAAACTATTTGAAAATAGTACTTTCCCAGATCGATGTCGCCGGAATACACCGTCCCCGAGCTGTCGGTGGTGTACCTTGCCACTTCTATTCCCCCATCGGAAACAAGCTTGACCTCAACGCCGGTAATGCCCTTGTTGTTGGAGTTATCGGTAATGACAACACCCGCTTTACCGTACTTTGCTGTGTTTACCACGACCTGTGTAAAGTTTTTGTTGAGATTAGCGGCATCCAGCGTCACAACGAGCGGGTAAGCATTTGATGAAAAGGAATATCCGGACGGTGCGGAAAGCTGTAGAATATTATAATTTCCCGCACCAACAGCTCCGGTGACAACCTGCCCGGTTGCATCGGTGGTAAGGTCGGCGATAAGCTCACCTGTTACGCTGTTTGATATGCGGAATCGCGCTCCCTCAATGGGTTGGCTGGATGTTTTCTCGATACACGATACGACAATCTTACCCGCCTTGGGTTGAATTGTAAAGGCTACACTCTCTGTTTTGCCGTCCGTTGCGAGCGTAACCGTTTTTGTCTCTGTGCTTGCGGAGTATGCATCGGGACGCGAGGTCTGAACTATGGAGTATGTCCCCATTGCAAGATTATCCGTTACAGCGACACCGTTTGTATCGGTAGTGAGCGTTGCAACCGATGTACCGGCAGAGTTAAGCACAATGTATTGAACATTCCCCACTCCTGCACCGGAAGGGTTCTTGACATCGATTCTAATCTTTCCCGCAGGTGCGGCGCTTACCGTGGCGGGGAATGCCAGCACCGTCAGGAGCAATATAAACGGCACAAGCCATCGTAAGTATTTCATGCGGCTCCTCCTTTTGTCCTGTTAGTGTGCCGGTGTCGGAGCTTATCCCAGACGAACGGCAATCTCCTTTAAGAATTGCTCGGTATTTGTGACCTTGCGGGCGTTGCCAGCTAAGAGTGACAGCTCCTTGGTCATGATACCGTCCTCAATCAGCTGGATAGAGGTCTTTTCCAGTCTGTCGGCAAATTCCTCTAAAGCCCTGTTACCGTCTAGCTGACCGCGCTTTCTCAATGCTCCTGTCCATGCGAAGATGGTAGCCATTGAGTTGGTCGAGGTCTCCTCTCCCGCCATATGCTTATAATAGTGGCGTGTAACCGTTCCGTGCGCCGCTTCATACTCGTATTCGCCGCTGGGGGAGACGAGCACCGACGTCATCATGGCAAGCGAGCCAAACGCCGTCGCCAGCATGTCGGACATGACATCACCGTCATAGTTCTTGCACGCCCAGATAATCCCGCCGTTTGAGCGGACAATACGGCTTACCGCATCGTCTATGAGGGTGTAAAAATATTCTATTCCTGCCTGTTTAAACTGTTCTTTATAATCCTTATCGTATATCTCGTTAAAGATATCCTTGAACCTGTGATCGTACTGCTTGCTGATAGTATCCTTCGCGGCAAACCAGAGCTCCTGTTTTACGTCCAAAGCATATCTAAAACAGGAGTGCGCAAAGCTCTCTATGGACGAATCCAGGTTGTGCATACCTTGAATAATACCGCCGCCGTCAAAGGTATGTATCTCCTCACGCTTTTGAGTACCGTCCGGTAGGGTTACGACAAGCTCCGCTTTAGAGCCGCCCGGGACTGTCATCTCCACGTTTTTATATAAATCACCGTAGGCGTGTCTTGCTATTGTAATGGGTTTCTTCCAACCTGTGATAACAGGGGAGACGTTGCGCACCATGATAGGGGAACGAAAAACCGTTCCGTCCAGCACTGCGCGGATTGTCCCATTGGGGCTTTTCAACATCTTACTTAGCTTATATTCCTCTACACGCTGTGCGTTAGGTGTAATAGTTGCGCACTTTACACCAACCTTTAGGCGTTTTATGGCTAGAGCGGCATCCATAGTGACCTTATC
>CAYSTR010000223.1:0-5226 GCA_964433745.1 uncultured Oscillospiraceae bacterium
ATACTGCTCTCTAAGCTTATGTGAAACAGACCTAATATCCTGTCCTTTAGCTGGGATGACGTAAGGTGAGAGGTATCAATAGTAAAATCTGCGTAGTTTTTTATCTCTTTAAGAATCTGACGTTCCTTTATAATCGCCTGATCCAGTGAATCAGTGGAGTCCGCCAGCGGATGCTTACGTCTTGTCTCCTTAAAACGGTTGAGCAGAACATCGTCGTCACAATCCAGAAACAAAAGCTTGAAGTTGTCTCCCTTTTCCCTTAATACGCTTAAGCTGTTAAGAAGGTCTTTAAACAACTCACCGCCTCGTATGTCCGTGACCACCGCAAGCTTATTATATCTCTCGTTGGGGCTTCGAGCCACATCCAGAAATTTTATAATAAGCTCCGGCGGGATATTATCCACGCAAAAATAGCCAATATCCTCTAAAACATTAACAGTCCTAGATTTTCCGGCTCCGCTCATACCGGTTATTAACAAAACATCCATTGTTCGTTCGCCCCCCGGTATAAATGATGTTAATAACAATTATATCCTTTTTCTATTAAAAAAGCAAGGAATATTTTGTAAAGTAACATGTTATACGTTTTTAAACTAAGCTTTAGGCTGACAAACAGGACAGTAATATATGTTCCCGCCTAGAAAAGCCTCCCTGATAATCTCACTGCCGCACACATTACACGGCTTATCTATGGTCTTTTGAGATAGTATAGTTTTGTACCCGCCGGAACATCCAAACAGGTCTAGCTCGGTATCTCGTCCGCCTTTCATGGCCATATCTGTTATAGTCTGTTTGAGTGCCCGAAACAATCCTCCCAGTTGCTCGTCCGAAATTGCGTCCAGGCGGGTTCTGGGGTTTAGCTTAGCATTAAACAAAATATCCTGACAAATGCCGTTACCAAGACCCGGTATACGTTGTTCTGTAGCCAGAAATGCCTTGACCGAAAGCTTTTTGGGGGTATTATTATAAAGATTCTCAAAATAACTCTCGTTAAATGCATCACTAAGAGGTGACGGTGACTTGTTGATGTGATAACTCTCCGGTAGATCTCCCCCATCGATGGGAATACACATCATAGAACCCCACATCTGTACGGTACATGACATATGTGAAAAATCCTCAAACTCCAGTAACAGCTGATGCTTTGCAGGCAGCTTCTCCCCTGGTGCATGATATTTCACCGGGGTGGATACAACCATAAGATAATCCTCGCATAAAATCTCCACATTACCGCCGCAGGTGTGCCCTGTTCCGGGATTGGCTGATGTAATGCGCTTACCTGTAAGCTTCTCATGATACTCGCTGGGATCAATGTTATAGAACGCGAATTTATGGGGATGGGTATTGACCGCAACATTGGCTATTGTCTTGCCTGTGAGTGTTTTACCAATCTGATCCGCCAGTACATATGCTTCCGGTAGTTCAATCATTATATTCACCCTTTTTCTCTTTGTTATAACAAATTAAACTCGACAGCTGTATGTCATATTGAAAAATCAACTTCCTGTACTTTTATAATGCCGCACCCCAATTCGCCAGACGAACACGGATATCACCATAAACAGCACACCCGCAGGAAGCGGCAGCCAACCCAAAGCTTCGGGATAACCCCATCCGCAGATGTTGGAAGCGGGATAGAAGCTGACCACCAATACCGGCAGAATAAAGCAGAACACCCCTTTTAGCATCTTTGGCATATACGGTTCGGGACAGCGGGTAATCTGATAGCTTGCATTTGTGAGGATAAATATCCAGTCTAACCCCTTGATAGTAAAAAAGGCAATCCCAGACGTTAGGATAAATACACCGCAATACATGATTGTTCCGCCGATAATGGCACTTAATAATATAAGAATATCGTAATAATGAAGCTCAACACCCATACTGTTAAGCGCCCATACGACGGCGCACATGGCAGTTACCGGACGAGCAAGCCTGTGAATGTGGAATACTGCCGATGCTACCTGTGTAAACAAGGAGCATGGCCGCAGAAGCAGACGGTCAAAGTCACCAGAACGAAGTGTCCTCCATGGAAACGAATCAAACCCGCGCAGCAGCGACTCTGCTATACCAAACGAAGCCACAGCCAACGCATAAACGAGTATAATCCGTTCCACTGTCCATTCGCCGATATTACCAAAGCGGGAAAACAAAAGCACCGTGGACAGCGGATCGGTTACCACAACAAATATAACCTGTATAAGCATGAGCCACCATCCCTTATACTCCAGCCCGGACAGCATATGTATACGGATATGCTTACTGTAGACGCGAAACTCTCTTGCTATTCTTTTCATGCTCCCCTCCCCTTTCTGTTAACCACCTTGTACCGAAATAGTTTTTAGTCTGCGCGACATGAGTAGTCTCCCGGCTGTTATAAATACGACAATCCAGATTAACTGCATTCCTATCGAAAATAACGCATCCTCCGGCTTTAGTGTACCTATATATAGCGAAAGAGGTGTATCCATGAGACCTGCAAACGGTTGAATACGCAAAAACCCTTGTAAAAATTCCGGCCATAGTCTAAGCGGGAGGTAACCGCCTGACAACACCATTCCCAACAGAGAAAATATATAGACAGGTCCGTTACCCCAGGTTATGTTCATCTGCATGGCTGTAGCAAGCATACAAACAGACATTGAAAGAAACAGAGAAATGAATAAAGACAGAAGAAACAAGAAAAACCCAGCAAGAGATGCGGGAGCACCTATACGAAATACAGCGGGCATTAATAGTCCTGCAATTAATGTAAACAACGCTCTCATCCATGAACCGAGTTTTTTCTCGCTTGCTATGCCTTTAGTAAACCAATGCCAGTATAAATCGAGCGGACGGCATAGCTCCAGCCCTACATTTCCGTTGGCAATCATTGATCTTATGTCCCCATCAACATCTTGATATGCTATCATCCACACACTTTGATTAAGCCATATATATGTAATTGTCATGGACAGGCTCATACCGGCGGTGTTAAAGCTATTCTCGCCGTATGTATAAAACACGGAATACACCACACATTCAATCAATGCCCAGAAAACACTTATCATTACCCCGGAGATTGCCGCCGCACGATACTGTATTGTCTCCGCAAAACGAATACGAAAGATTGACCCGCACGCCCGTGCTGTTTGTGCTGCCGTCATATTCATCCCTCCTACAGCTTCATATCATGGTACATTGCCGCTATCATCTCATCAGTATTGACCTTCATCACTACCTCCGGCGCATATCTCTCGGACAAACCAGTTAGATTTCCGTCATAGAGCAGTCGTCCGTGACCGATTACCATAACTCTTTCCGCTAGCGCTTCTATATCGTCCATATCATGAGTTGTAAGAAGCATAGTGACCCCTTTTTTATTCTCCTCCTTTAGAAACGCCCGCAGCGCCAGTTTAGACACGGCATCTAAACCGATAGTCGGTTCATCCAGAAAGAGTATGGTGGGACTGTGCAAAAGCGCCGCCACCAGCTCGCACCGCATACGCTGCCCTAGTGAAAGCTGCCTTACAGGAGTGGATAGTAATCCCTCCGCATTAATAGCTCCGCACAGCTCCTCTAACCTACGTTTATACTGTGCAGTGGGGATAGCGTATATATCCTTTAGTACATCAAACGAGTCCCGAACCGGCACATCCCACCAGAGCTGTGAACGCTGACCGAACACGACACCAATCCGCGCTACATGCGCCACTCGATGCTTCCATGGCGTTCTGCCCATGATGGTACATTCGCCGCTGTCGGGGTTTAGTATACCGCTCATTATCTTTACTGTAGTAGATTTTCCCGCACCGTTAGGACCTATGTACCCGACTAGCTCACCCTCATCAATGTCAAAGCTAACCCCATCCAAAGCATTAACCTGCCGCACCGTGCGAGTAAATGCACCCTTTAACAGACCCATCTTCCCCTCAGGACGCTCGTAAACCTTGAAGCTCTTTTTTATTTCTCTCAATCTCATTTGCATGACGCTCACCTCCAGAATAACATCCTATCAGCTTTTATTCTAAATGTAAAACCTAAGTATTCGCATAATGGGTGCTTCTTAATAATTTTTGCTCTCTAACCTCATTTTTTTATTCTTTTTTATAATAATGCTTGACATCTTGACATTTGCATGTTATAGTATATTTATAATCGGTGTGAAAATATCGAGGTTTTTATGTAATACTGCAATTTTAATATGCTATACTTGTCGGTGTTTGTACATCGGCTTTTTTATTTTTTACTTTAATTTATTTAAGAGGAATTAAGATGAATGTACTTATAAAACCGGCATCAGGACAGTGCAATCTAGGATGCAGTTATTGCTTCTATCATGACTTAATGGACAACCGCAGCCAGAAAAGCTTTGGTATAATGAGCAAAGAAACGCTCGAGGAGATTATAAAGCAGGTGCTTTCTAACTCCACGAGCGAATGTACATTTTCATTTCAAGGCGGTGAACCCACTCTGGCAGGACTTGATTTCTTTTACACTTATGTTGAGCTTGTACGTAAACACAACCATGCAAAAATCAAGGTTAATAATGCAATTCAGACAAACGGATATAATATCACAGATGAATGGGCGGACTTTTTCGTTAAAAATAACTTTCTTGTAGGGCTGTCACTAGACGGAACATCGGATTTACATGACCAGAACAGAAAAACCCCCCTCGGTAAGGAAACATGGAGCAGTGTTTTTAAAACCGCTCGGATGTTTTCAAAAAAAGGAGTGGAGTTTAACATCCTCACTGTTATCACCTCAAACATCGCCCGGCACATCGAAAGTATATACAGCTTTTATAAGAAAAACAATTTCAAATACCTGCAATTTATTCCATGTATAGACCCAATATGCGACCATCCGGGTAATAAACCCTATTCCCTTACCCCGGAAATATATGAACGATTCTTAAAATCCCTGTTTGATCTCTGGTACATAGATATTAAAAGAGGTAATAAAATTTCAATCAGACAGTTTGATAATTATATTAGCATGTTAATGGGATACCCTCCAGAATCCTGCGGTATGAGCGGAATGTGCTATATACAAAACTGTATTGAAGCTAATGGAAACGTCTATCCATGCGACTTTTTTATGCTGGACGAACACATTCTGGGCAATGTAAATGAAAACACCTTTACAGATATTGCCAATGGGGAAAAGGCAAGATGTTTCATTGAAGATTCACTCCATTTTCTTCCAGCCTGTAAATCGTGTGAGCATTACAGGCTGTGCGGA
>CAYSTR010000224.1:0-5175 GCA_964433745.1 uncultured Oscillospiraceae bacterium
GTGAGGTATTGGGCAACATCATCTTCTTCGATCGAAATTTCTACGCTTCTCATTTCTGCAACGCTATCCAAATCAGCGGTATTTTCATACTCGATGACCCGCACTGGCATAATCCAAAAATAAGACGAACTATCATGGCCATCAACAATGCCGATTTCTTTTTTGAAAATGTCTCTTCCGATTATTGAAAAAGAAAGATCCTTTATTTGAGTGAGAACCTGGCTGTTATCATGTCGATTTGCGTTAGCATCACCCAGCAGCGTCTGTATCTTTTCAAAGGATTTGTGGCAGATATCCGACTCCAACAAAAGCCGGTGTATGGTATGGTAAATGACATAGTCCGCCATGTACTTTGGGTGATCCTCTTTAAGTAAATCCAGCATATCTCTGATGCACAGCTGGGATGGATTGCACATACGCATGAAGTCCGTTTCCTTTTGGGGAAACACACCCTTCATTGCGCTTATGAGTTCCTCTCTGCTTACATCGAGGTAATTGGAAACGGTAAGGTGATCATTTCCGGCATTGTGGTGTTTTCTCCACCATTTGTATTTGGGATTGTAAATGTAGTAAAGATACCCACCGTGGGTTATAAATATCATATCCTCTTCTGGGAACTTTACCGCCTCAAAAGTATCGAACAATTTCATAGTCAATCACCGTCCTTCCTTGTCCAGAATTCCATGTTTTTGCCCTCTTTGCGAGGCAGAACAGAGTATTCCAAAGGATTATATATTTTGTCAGAGAGTTGGATTTCAATGTCATAATATTCTGTAGCCGCCATGTACAGGTATCCATCCGGGAAGTCAAGGCGTACTGCGGAAAGATTATTTTGATCGTATATCCATGTTGTTTTCTTAGGTTGCTGCAACGGGTACTGTCGAGTATATTCAGAAAGCAATGCTCTGGTACAAGGGCAAATGCCAAACTGGTATCTGTCGGTTGTTCCGGGACGGAGATAGATAAGGTAGGCTGCATCATCACAGAAGAGCGCAATCGCGTCCTCACTGTATTCCGTGACGGTACTGGCAAAGGTACGTCCGTTTATGGCGCAGAAACATTCGATGCGAAGTTGATCGACATCTACCTTTTTGCTGTCAGCCCGGATGTCAAAAGTACCGACTCGTTTTCTGTCACCAATATCACGGCTTGCAAAAAATAGGCGTTTACCATTGCTGAACTCAAAATAGCAGATGGTGGTGCCAATGTACTGTACCTCTTGCAGTGTGGCATCAATTAGAGAGGAAAATACTGTGGTAACATCTGCAAGGGAGTCCCTCTTGTCATCAGCATACACAGGGTTCACTACAAAGTCAGTATAACAGCTGATAACCAGGGGCTTATCTTCAAACCACATGATGAGCGGTTCTGAATAAACCGAAATAGCACCCTCGTCATGCAGAGCAGGTTTGCCGCCAACATTGATGGCAGAAACGGAAGTAAGGGTTTTTCCGATACAAGCAAAGTAGTTATCGATGGAATTATAGTCCTTGCCTGCAATGTTGGCTTCCGTCATTGCGTAGTATGCTTCGAGAGTGTTGGCAAAAGCGAAGTCCTTATATACCATCCATGCGCCGGAAAGCTTCCAACTGATGCTCCCCAGCAGTCCCTCTGGTTCGTCATTGGGGTCGTCATCCCTGGTTCTGTAATTAACAGGGGCGCCGGCATTCATAAGCACCTTCGCTGCATCCAAAATGTGCTGATCATACGATGACCAACAAAGAGCGTGAAGTGCCAAGCTACCATTTAAGCCGTTATTTGCGGACACATCATAACCGCAGGAGAGAAAATGGCGAACGATATCAGCAAGGATAGTACCACGATTGTAAAAGTTCCCGTCCATAATAAATTCGGATAAAATTGTCTCTTCGTACTGATCATCGTAGGCATTGATATCCTCTAACCCCTTCAGAACAGAATCGAAGGCATCCCAATCTATAGGTGTCTGGTCTGTAATTGCTGAAAGTTTGCTGACGGAGTCGCTTATGATATTACTCATCGTGTTCACCTCATATCATGCATGATAAATGCTTTTCTTGGTTTACAATAGCATTCTATCACGGTAGGTGTCCCATAAAACGGACTTTATTACAGTATAGCATAACATTGTAAACATTTCTACCAACAAAAAAGGCGGGGCTTATTCAGCCCCAACCTCGATGTCTGTTCCGTCCTTAAAGCGGAATGCGATACGATAGGTATTCATCTGCCTGAAATCTGGTGGAGCTATCTGGATAAAATCGGCGAGAATGCGTATAATGCATTGCAGAGATTTGACGTTTGGAGTTTTCCTCTAGATAAATACAAACAATTTGCCTTAGAGAAGTGGGTTCATTTCACTGAAAAAGCACTTCATAATAAAGATGAAGTTTTTATTATAGACAGTGCGGTCTTTCAGTTCCAGATTTTCACCTTTCTATTTAAGAATAGACCCTATAAAGAGTTACAGGACTTTATCGAGCAAATAGTGGATATTATAGAGCCATTAAACCCATGTCTGATTTATTTTTACAGAGAAGACACCGAGTCGACGATTACCTATCTCGAAAAGGATCGCGGAACATCATATTTGGAATATATATGGCAGAGGGATAAAGCTCAGCCATATTATATGGGCAAGCCGCCCGGAGCGGAGAGCTTCAAGCAGTTCCTGCGTGATTACGCTGTTATGGCGAATTTGTTGTTTGATTCATTAACGGTTGATAAGATTTCATTTGAAATATCTGATAAAAACTGGGGTTCTCGTGAGGATCAAATGCTCTCATTTTTAGATGTTCATCGTATAAAGGGTTCAAAAGCTTTTCCGCCGGATGGTGTTTACATAAATGAAGCATTGGGTTATGTAATAGAAGTTAACGGCTTAACAATTATTGACCCATGCGGGGACACAAGAAAGCTCTTTCCAAAATCACAAACCGAATTTTATGTTGATTGGCTGCCGGTAGTTTTACAGTTTAATGATGATAAAATTACTATTATGGGTTCACAAATATGCGAGCGTTGGACAACAACAGGAATGATATATAGTAAAAAATAAATAATGAGCATGTAAATTAAAGCACTAAACACGACTATCCAACTATAAAAACATATTTTAACCCTCCTGCCGGACCATAAGCTTGCACAAAATCCCCCAAAGCTTACCGGAGAGGATGGGTTTATTTTTTTGATAAAAAGTTGTTGATTATTATTTTTTTAAGAGTATAATATAATATATAGGGAGAAATTGGCAAAAAAGACACTGGAGTGTAATTTGGATAAATATAAGAAGCTGTTTTCCAATACAATTATATTTGGCATAGGTACCTTTGGCTCAAAGGCGCTTGTGTTTTTACTAATGCCGCTCTATACAAGGGTTCTGACAAATGAGGACTACGGTATTGTAGACCTTATAGTACAGTCCAGTAACCTTTTACTCCCGCTTGTATCGGTGGGGATATTCGGTGCGATTATCCGGTTTGGTCTGGACAAGGCGTATGATAAGACCGAGGTGTTTTCGTCCGGATTGCTCGTAATTTTGTCGGGTTTCTGTGCGTTTTTGCTGTTCGTACCGCTCATATGGCAGATTGAACTAATCTCCGGATACACGCTTCTCATTGTACTCTATGTGTTTACCGGTTGTCTGAAAGCGCTGTGTGCAAACTTCGTGCGAGCAAAGCAGTATGTTAGACTGTATGCCTTTGAGGGTATTTTAGGTACAGTCATGGTCATCGTGTTTAACATATTATTTCTACTGGTGTTCAAGCTGGGGGTAGTCGGGTATGTCCTATCGATTATACTGGCGGATTTCTTCTCAATTATCTTTCTCACCCTTACCGCCCGGTTGACAAGCTATGTAAATCTGTTTATAATAAAAAAAAGCACACTCTTTGAGATGCTAAAGTACTCCATCCCACTCATTCCGAACACGGTGTTCTGGTGGGTAACGAACGTCTCCGACCGTTTTATCGTCACGGCAATGCTGGGCGAGGCGGCAAACGGTCTGTACGCCGTGTCATATAAAGTGCCTACGCTTATATCGCTTGTGTCGGGTATTTTTATGGAGGCGTGGCAGATGTCGGCAATCACCGACCGCAGTGACCCCAAGCTGGGTGCGTTTTTCTCAAAGGTGTTTAAATCCTATCAAGGAATCGTGTTTGCAGCCGCTTCATTTCTCATTCTGTGTTCAAAGCTCATAACCAAAGTGCTTGTTTCGGATGCATTCTATGCTTCATGGCGGTTTATCCCGCTTCTTGTAATGGCGACAACTTTTTCCTGTTTTGTCACGTTTATGGGCAGTGTCTACATGGTCGAGAAGAAGAGCGTCACGACACTGACGACTACGGCGCTGGGTGCTATCGTAAATATATCGCTTAACTTTGCACTTATTCCGGTAATGGGCGTAACAGGCGCAGCGTTTGCTACATTCATTAGCTTCTTTGTTGTATATACTGTGCGGCTTTTCAATACTAAAAAGTATATCAAGATAAACTGGCACACACCGCTTGTCATTTTTAATCTCATCATCCTGTCCGCGCAGACACTGTTTATGATGCTGGAGGCGAAAAGCTGGTTGTTTATCGAGATACTTCTATTCTTACTAATTATTATAATTAACATATTTGCACTTCTTAGCAGAAAGGATAAAAAAGCATGAGGATTATTAAAGTACGTGATTATGAAACCATGAGCGAGATGACTGCGGGGCTGATTAAAGCTCAGATTTTATTGAAGCCGTCATCTGTTCTGGGTCTTGCCACAGGCAGTACCCCCGAGGGGACATACCGGTATCTTGTAAACTGGTGCAAACAGGGGCTTGTAGATTTTTCCGAGGTTAGAAGCGTAAATCTCGATGAATATCAAGGCTTATCCCCCGAAAATCCACAGAGCTACCGTTTTTATATGAACAAGAATCTGTTTTGCGGCGTTAATATTAAACCGGAGAACACGCATCTGCCAAACGGTATGAATAAGGACGATAAGGCGGAGGCCGCACGATATGACAGGCTTATAGAGGAGCTGGGCGGTATAGACCTACAGCTTTTGGGTTTGGGTCACAATGGTCACATCGGGTTTAACGAACCGGACAGCGCTTTCCCTGCGGACACACACCTTGTTTTGTTGACCGAGAGCACAATAAACGCCAACTCCAGACTGTTTTCCGATGCAAATGAGGTTCCGAGGTATGCATATACC
>CAYSTR010000225.1:0-5174 GCA_964433745.1 uncultured Oscillospiraceae bacterium
CCCGCTGCCTGTAATTTTATTACCTCTAATAACTACATTCTGCGCACTAATTCCCTCGTGCCAATACCCCTCTGCCGCCACATGGATAGCTGTTCCGGTGTTGTACTCAAACTTACAGCCTTCAACTAAAACATTTCGTGTTTTTATGAGTATTCCTCTTGCTATATGGTTGCGAACAGAGCAATTAACAAACTCTAGGCTGGGAATTGCTGTGGTGTTAGCTAGGTAGTAGTTATCTATATCATCAGGCAGAGATCTGTCCAAGGTGACCTTACAATTGAAGCTTTCAAAATCAGGCTCAGCATCGACGACGGTAAAAAATGAAATCGGTATTAATTCTTTCTTAAAAGATAGCTCTAAAACATCACCTACGCTTGGATAATCTAGCTTACCACTGTGGGTGGGAACCCCGACAGTCAGCGTACAATCGGAGTTATTGGCATTGCTTAATGTATAATAGTAGCCGTGTACGTTTGTGGAGTCGTCACCCTGCCCCTCAAACTCGCAGCCGTCAAAACGAATTGTGCCGGTACAGGATACAAAGTGTGTGGCGTCGGTGTTTGTACTCATAGCCTCTCCGCTGGAGGGCACTACCTTCAGTCCGTTCATGGTTATGTTGTGTGAGCGATGTCCCACTATACCCATACCGGGTTGACTA
Source organism: uncultured Oscillospiraceae bacterium (assembly GCA_964433745.1). Classification (GTDB taxonomy): domain Bacteria; phylum Bacillota; class Clostridia; order Oscillospirales; family Ruminococcaceae; genus CAYSTR01. The sequence continues at coordinate 659 of CAYSTR010000225.1, forward strand.
TGTATTGTTACATTGTTAAGGACAGTATCCCGGGCTTCGTAGATAAAGATTGCGGGACGTGAATGGAAGGTGTGCCAGATGTAGATTTCACACCCTATGTAGTCCCCGAATGAAAAGCCGTGAAACCGCAGCGTATTATCGTCAATGCGCTCCTTGCGGTCACTGCTGGTAACCTGCTCGTACAGCTTTGAAACCTTACCTACAACAGCGATACGGGATGACGGCATGTTTTCGTTAATATACAAGGTATCGGCAAACTGGATATCGGTATACCCCATGCCGCTCGCAGTGATAACCCCCTTACTATACGGCTTGCGGATATGATCTATTGTGAGACCGTTTATTGTAACACACTCACAATGCTGTAATGAGATAGGCTCCATAAACCCATCCACCATAAAAACCGCTCCGCCTGCTTCTAGCACCGCTCCCGTTACCCCGGTAAAGTCTAGTCCTACCGAGTAGATACTGTCCTTAGAAAACATAAATTCTTCAGGGTTGTTACCATATTTACCCATCATGACATCCCTTTGAAGCTCTCGTGCTTGATCCTTTGAAACTATATATTCACGAGGAGGTATGACAAGCGTTGCGTTTGGGTTTTTGCGAAGATATTCTACTGCGTTTTGAAGCAGCTCAGTATCGTTACTGCCCTTAAACTGAGAGAGATTAACTGTGTTCATTAATTTCACCCTTTTATTCTATTAGTTTTAACATATAAGCTGTCGGTTGCCGTGTTTCTTAATAGATATTACCATTAAAAAAGCAGAGCATATTTGCTCCCGTCTATGGTCTTTTTGTCTTTTCCATTAACGGTTATCTGCAATTATGCTCTGCGTTATTCGGAAGATTACATTTTAGTCTTTGAAGTATTGCTCTGTAACGTACTTGTTATAGACATCCACATTTGCTGCTGTAATCTTATTCATCATCTCTTCAAAAGCTTTTTCAGCCTCATCCGGGGTTTTTGCAAAGATTACCTTTACTCTTTCTTCCTCAATGATTGTCCCGATCTTTGTTCTGACGATAAGCGGCTCGCTGCCCGCTTCAAAATCAATAGACATATTATTATCAATTATTGTGAGCGGTCCGTAGAGCTTGTTCATTCTCTTGTAAAGCGGGTCTGCTTCTGACCAGCCTACCCACGACGGATAGAGTGTATCAAACCCAAAACAGTTATATCCTGCATCCATGCCGGATTTTGTAGCGGTTCCTGTCCAGTCCTTTTGTCTTGCTTCTAGGTATTCCTTCAGGTATGTCGGCTTCCCGTTTACCATCTTCCAATGCGCGCCTTCTTCAGGACTAACATAAGTGTCGCCTTCAACACCGTATTGGTATGTGGTTATACCCTCTTGGCTATTCATATACTCTAAAAACATCATTGTTCTTTCAGCGTTTTTAGATTTTACAGGAACGCCGATACCTAGCCATCCGCCTAAACCGGAAACCTGTCTGTAGGTAGGCCACGGATCAAGCGCTTCATATGTTGTATCGGGAAAAGCCTCCGGTGATCTGCCGGACTCACCCAATGTCCACGCATACACGATAGGTAATCCCTGCTGTACCATTCCGCTGGCTGTACTGCTGTCATTGACAAACGAATCCTTTGTTAGGATACCTTGAATTGCAAGCTCATTCATCCAGAGAAGCATTTCCTTATATCGTGGATCTAGCACCTTATGCTTTGCTTCTTTACCATCAATGTAGTATGCTAAAATGCCAAATGAATTGTCTACAGTGCCTCTCGGGAAAAATGCAATATTATCCGGATATTTTTCATGCAGGGTAACAAGCGCTGCTGTTAAGGTGTCCTTGTCCTTGATTTCAGGGCTTCCTATCGACTTGTAAAGGTCATCTCTTATTAAAAATGTTCCTTGATTGGCTCCTACCAATGAATCATACTTTTTCGCTTGCTCATAGTAATTGTTTGTTAATGTATAGTTGGTAATATAGTAAACCTTACCGTCTCTATAGCGGTTCAAATCAATAATCTGGGGGTCAACCACAGTTCTCATACCGGGTGCATACTTGTCGATAAGCTCTTCCATATCATTCATCTTTCCAGAAGATATCATATCGTGCCACATTACGTTATTACGCCATGCCATAACCAAATCAGGAAGATCATCACTTGCAATTAGCATACTCAGCCTTTGATTAGAGTCATCTGTAGCCGGGAAATCCAGCTTAAATCTAACACCTGTGGCTTCCTGTACTTTTTTCGCGACTACTGTATCCTGCCAAACTTCATTAAAGTAAGCGGCATCTGCGAACATGGTCAGCTCAATAGGAGAGTTGTCGTCCTTCCATGATTTCTCAGCCGACTGCTCATTTCCGGAAGCTTGGGAGCTTTGCTCTCCCTTAGAAGAGCCTGCACCCCCGGAGCTTACGTTATTACCCGAAGAACAAGATGCAAACATTGAAGTAATAACCGTTAATGATAGAATTACTGCCAATGTTAGCATAGCTGCCGAACGTTTGGTTTTTTTCATTACTAATCCTCCAAAAATTTTTTATCTCTACAAGGATTCATCAGTAAATCCGATTCATCCTGTGTAAATACTAGGTTTCATGCTATGATTTAACAGCTCCCAGCATAATGCCTTTTTCAAAGTATTTTTGCAAAAAGGGGTATACAAGAAGAATTGGCACAATCGAAACAAGCAGGGTTGCATAGCGAACCGAGTCGGCTGTTACACCTGTGTTTATTCTAGCTCCGCCAATCTGCAAGCCGCTTTCCCGAATAAATTCGTCCAGCTTTCTCTGTGCATCTGCCGAGGTAACCAGCTTCATAAGTAGTGCTGATAAAGTCATCAGCTTATCGCTTGTGGTGTAGTATGCCGTGGTGAACCAATCATTCCAGTGACCAACTCCATTAAATAGCATAATGGTTGCAAATATAGGTCTTGACAACGGCAGAACAATCTTAAATATCATTGAAAACTCGCCTACACCGTCTATCTGAGCTGCTTCTATAACCTCATTGGGAAGCGACTTAAAGAAGTTCATAAAGAGAATCATATTAAATACACCCAGAAGACCGGGCACTATGTATACTGAGAAGGTGTTGACCAGACCGTATGATTTATATACCAGATATGTAGGTATAACTCCTCCTCCGAAATACATCGTGATTACGAAAAAAATCATATACACCTTTCTGTACATTAGATAGTCCTTTGAGAATGCATATGCCACCATCGCCGTGAAAAAAACGGATGTAAGTGTACCGATAACGGTACGCAGAACCGTCGTAATTAATGCAATTCCAATTGAGGGATCTCTTAAAACGGCTTTATAATTATCTAAGGTAGGTTGTTTGGGTAGCAAAAAGGCGGGGTTTCCAAAGGTTGCCTGTCCGTCGCTGAAAGAGCTTATTAGGCAAAAGTAAACCGGGTAGATAGACATTATTAGGATGAATACAGATATTACTGTAACTATTAGGTTTACAGCAATATCCTCCCCTCCTTTCTTTATCCTTACAGCACTCATTAACATCAATCCCTCTCTAGAATATTTTACTGCCTGATAACTTTCCGGAAATTTTATTTGCGCTAAGAACCAGAGCTAAGGATATAAATGATTGGAACAATCCTACTGCAGTTGCATAAGACTGCCGCATTGTCTTGAAGCCCATATCAAGCGAATACAGCTCTAATATATAAGACGAGCTCTTGTTAAACGGATTCCCCAATAGAACCGATTGATCGAGGTTTCCCCTAAATAGTCCGCCCATTGCTAAGATAAACATTATTATTATTGTTCCTCTAATGCTAGGCAGGGTTATGAATGAGATTTTTTGTATCCTGCTTGCTCCGTCTATTTCTGCGGCTTCATACAGGCTTGTGTCAATTCCGCTGATTGCGGCAAAATAAATGATAGAGCCCCATCCTACCTCCTTCCAGTTCTCTACAATAATTGCTAACCACCTAAATAATGAGGATTCATACCAAAACTCAATCGGTGAAGAGATTGCGCCTATATTCATAAGAAAAATATTTAGCGGACCCCTAACGCTAAGCAGTGATAGCCATAATGTAGCAACCACTACATAAGCCATAAAATGCGGGAAGTAACTTGCCGTTTGTGAGAATTTTCTTAATCGTTGGTTTGGAAGCTCGTTAAAAATTACTGCTAATAAAATAGGAAGCGGAAAGCAAAAGACGAGCTTCATTAGAGCGAGTATAATTGTGTTTAGGGCTGCGTTATAAAAGGCTGCATCCGATAAAAATTCTTTAAAATGCTTAAATCCTACAAATGGGCTAGAAAGAAAACCTTTTCCGATATTGTAATCTTGAAAACCTATTATAATCCCGAAGATTGGTACATAAGCAAAGAGCAGAATAAACAGAAGCCCTAGCCATACCATGATCTGAAGTGGGAGCTGCTTCATAAAGCTGCTTCTCTTTTTCAAAATAACCCTCTCCTTTCTTTGTCTATTTTTAGGGATAACGATAATTTATGTATGTATTATAGATCAACTGTTAAATTAAAACAATGTTCATAATTATCATTT
>CAYSTR010000226.1:0-5145 GCA_964433745.1 uncultured Oscillospiraceae bacterium
TTGCCTCCTCAAACGCGCTCATGCTCTGGTCATATGCAAAGGCGTATATGGTGACAGGGGAGGAGCGGTATCTCAAAGCGGCTATGCGTGTGTGCGCCTTTATAGACGAGCATCTATGGGATAAAGACACACTGCACACCCACATAACAGACGGACAGTTGGGCGGCGCGGGGTTTCTGGACGACTATGCCTCTTATCTTCTGGGTATTATCACGCTCTATGAGGCATGTTTTGACCCGGAGCTTCCCGACAGGGCGGTGCGGGTGTGCGATGTCATTGTAAAGCGGTTCTATGACGAGCAAAACGGCGGCTTTTTCTTTACCGGAAGCGGGGGAGAGCAGCTCATAGTCCGCACTAAGGAGAGCTATGACGGCGCTGTGCCGTCGGGCAACTCGGTCATGTGTTACGCCCTGGACAGACTTTTTCGTCTCACCGGGGAGAAACGCTTCTCGGAGCTTCATGAAAAGCAGCGGGCGTTCATGTCGGGGGAGGGGAGAGAATACCCCCACGGCTTCTGCTTCTTTCTTTTGTCGCTTCTGCCTGTCCGCACCGTCGTGTGCGTGAGAGCACCGGGGGAGGAGCTGCCGCGCCTTATGGCTTCGGAGGACACGTTTATCCGCGTACTGGAACAGCCGGACGAGCACTACCCGCTCATGCGGGGCAGGACAACCTACTATATATGTGAGGACAATCATTGCAGCCCGCCCTCAAACGAGCCGGACAGGCGTTTTATCCGCACCTAGGGTATCGTTATTCCCTTGACATGCCTGGTTTTATTTGGTATAATGCGTATATGTATTTATACGGAACTTTTAGTCCGAGAGAGGTAATAAAACATGTTTAAACGTATTATGTCCATAGGGCTTATGTCTGCTCTTCTATTGGGAACATCTGCCGCTGTGTCGGGATGTTCCTCCCCGTCCTCCAACATGCCGCAGCTGAACGCACCGAAAAAGGGCGATACCAAGGCGGTATTAAAGACCTCCATGGGGGATATCACGATAGTTCTATTTAACGAGCTAGCCCCTCTTACAGTCGAAAACTTTACCACCCATGCCAAAAACGGCTACTATGACGGTGTTATCTTCCACCGGGTCATAAAGGACTTTATGATTCAATCCGGCGACCCGGAGGGGACAGGCAGGGGCGGCGAGAGCATATTCGGCGAGCCGTTTAAGGATGAGATATCGGGCAATCTCTTTCATCTGCGCGGTGCGCTCTCCATGGCCAATCCCGGCATAAAGGACGCAAACGGCAGTCAGTTCTTCATTGTGCAGTCGGGGGAGAAGCTTACGAACGACTATATTGAACGTTGTGCCGCGAAAAACGGCGTGAAGATACCCTCCGACATTGCCGAGAGCTACAGAAAGAACGGCGGAACACCCCATCTGGACGGTAAGCACACGGTGTTCGGGTTTGTAGTGGAGGGCATGGATATCGTGGATGCCATTGCAGACGCGGCGGTTGATTCTCGTTCCAGCAAGCCTCTAAAGGACATAACCATCAACAATATAGAGATAAGCACCTTTGAATGAACCGTATAAAGCTTTCGGAGGCGGTGGTCGTAGAGGGGCGGTACGATAAAATCCGCCTGTCCGCCCTTTTAGACGCATACATCGTCGAGACCCGCGGCTTCTCGGTATACCGGGACAAGGCGCTTCAGGCACATCTGCGGGAGCTGGCCAAAACGCGGGGGCTTGTGGTGCTGACAGACCCGGATGCCGCCGGATTTCGCATACGCGGCTTTATTAAGAGCATAGCAAAGGACGGCAGGGTGCTCCACGCCTATATTCCGGATGTTCAGGGCAAGGAGCGCCGCAAGGACACCGTCTCTGCCGAGGGGAAGCTGGGTGTTGAGGGAATGGACACCAAAACCCTTTTGGACGCACTGAATAAGGCGGGGATAACAGCGGCAGGGGACGAAGCACCCCGCGAGACCGTCACCCCCGCACACCTATTCGAGGACGGCTTTGCGGGAGCGGGCAGTAACGAGCGCCGCCGCCGTCTCATTAAAAGGCTGGGACTGCCCGAGCGTACCTCCGCAAAGGCGCTTTTAGGATTTATCAATGCAGGTATGACCTATGACGACTACAGGAGGCTTGCCGATGAGCTTGACTAGTCCTGTATTTCTTCTTATATTTGTGCCGGTTTTTCTGGCGGGCTACTATCTGACCCCCGGACGCTTCCGCTTTATAGCGGTGCTAGTAATGGGGCTTTCGTTTCTATACCTTGTATCGCCTTTCATGCTCATTCTGTTTCTTTTATCCGCCGCCGCCGACAGGGTACTGGCACACTACATGAATAAAAACCTGGAAAAGAGCGTATTCATGTGGATAGGGCTTACAAAGGCGCTCTTAGTATTAGCGGCGGGGCGGCTTATTGCGGGTTTTGTACCCCATGTATTTTTTGGTGTGTTCGTACCGGCAGGTACGCTTGTCTTTTCTCTAAAGGGACTTCTATACCTCACCGAGATAAAAAAGCGCCGTCAGCCTCTGGGTACGGTGCTTCTCATAAGCTATCTCTGCGACCCTAGACAGCTTCACATTGGACCTATAACAGGCACTACCCGCTGGTACCGCTCGCTGACCGGAAGCATAACCCTCTCCAACCTCTATGACGGAAGTGGGCTTCTATTGTGGGGGCTATTCAAGGCCTCGTTTGTGGCATACGAGCTTTATTTAGTGGGGACCTCCCCATTCGGTGCTATGTCCCCGCTTAATGCGGCGGTTGCGCTTATCTGTGCGGTCACCGGGTTGTTTCTTTCCATCTCGGCATACACCGACATAGCCGCCGGACTTAACACCGTCACAGGGCTCCTTATACAAAAGGGATTGCCCATGCGCCCCGAGGGGATGCTGCCCGGAGTACATGCCGCTCTGAAGCTGGTGTATGAGGGACTGGGCACCAAATGGGTTAAATATCTGCCGTTACCTATTTTTGTCGGCATATGTGCCTTTGATTTAAACAGTGCGGCTTTATATACGGCGGCGGGTGTGCTGTTTCTCTTGTTTAGGCGATTGTCCCCGCTTAAACGCATAATAAGAAGCCCTATTCGGGCGATTCTTCTTTTAATCATGGCGGCTTTAATCGTAACGGCGCAGAAAGGCGGCATAAGGCTATCCCTTGACATGCCGGTGGATGTGCTCGCTCTGCGGGAGGCTGTACCGCTTCTTATCATCGCATGGTGCTCCCTCACGGGGTTTGCGCGGGCGGTGAGTGTGAGACTCTATGTCCGCTTTAGGAATGCGACCATTCTATTCGCGTCTCTTATCCGTCTTTGCATTCTCACCGCGGGGATACTGTTTATCTTTTCCGTCTGACGGCACTTGAACTTATGGGGGTCACTATGCTAAATCACTACGCTATTCCCGCCTATATGGGCGATTATCATGCCGCCGCACTGGAGGCTAAATACCTAAAGAAGCACGCCGCCATGCTGGGTGTGATGATACTTAGCTATCTTCTCATAATGAATCTGGTCACGCCCTACATCTACCTTATTGTAATGAGCACCGTGCCGGTGTTCGGCTGGCTCACAGAGGGTGTGCTGCGTCAGCTTGCCGGAATGGCGGCTTATATTATAGCTCTGGGTGCGCCGCTTCTCATTTACCGTTCCCTTGTGTCCATACCATGGCGGCAGGCTATCCCGGTTCAGCACACAGGCTTTATAAACCTTACCGCTTCGGGTTTTCTCACACTGGGCTCTAGCATCGTAGGCATGTACGCCTCAAACGCATTGTATGAGCTTTTAAGCTATGTGGATCTTGTACCGCAGTACCCGGTCGAGCCTACCCCCATGAGCGGCGGGACTATCGTATTTATCCTCTATGTCATCAACATCGCCGTGCTCCCCGCTCTAATAGAGGAGTTCATCTTCCGCGGTGTGGTGCTGCAGTCACTTCGCCGCTTCGGGGACGGATTTGCAATCCTCATATCCTCACTGCTGTTCGGACTTGTGCATCTCAACTTCATCCAGACACCCAACGCCTTTGTTTTGGGACTGGTGCTCGGTTACCTTGTGGTCAAGACCGGCTCAATCTGGGTGGGGGTACTGGGACATTTCCTCAATAACTTCCTGTCGGTGGCACAGGAGACGGTGGTAAACCTCATGCCGGAGGCATACTCCGACATGATATACTGGTCGTTTACTGTGCTTTATCTTCTCTTGGGGTTCTTGGGGCTTTTAATGTTCTGTCTGCGCGATAAAAACATCTTTAATCTGCACCCGGCGGGGTATACCGGCAGGGGGAGCGTGGGAGGTGTGTTCTTTTCGTCCGTCACTTTTATTATCACCCTCATACTCATGATAGGACTGTGCTTTCTGAATGCAGTAGTATAATACTTTAAAAATGAGTATAAAACACCGAAATAGTAAGGAGAAAAGCTATGCTTAGGATTAATAATCTAAAAAAAACCTACGGCGGTAAGAACAAGCCCGCGGTGGATAACCTTTCAATCCATGTAAAGCCGGGCGACATCTACGGCTTTATCGGGCACAACGGAGCGGGCAAGACCACGACCATCAAGTGTGCCACCGGTATTCTGGATTTTACCGACGGCGAGATTTACATAAACGGCATGTCTGTAAAGGAAAAGCCCCTGGAGTGCAAGCGTTTAACAGCATACATACCCGATAACCCAGACCTCTACGAATCCATGACCGGGATAGGCTACCTAAAGTTCATATCCGATATATACTCCCTCTCCCGCCAACAGCGCGAGGAGAACATCAAAAAGTACGCCGACATGTTTAGTCTTACAGGCGCACTGGGGGATATTATCTCCTCCTACTCCCACGGTATGAAGCAAAAGCTTGCCATTATCTCCGCACTCATACATGAACCCCGGCTTCTCATACTAGACGAGCCCTTTGTGGGGCTTGACCCCACCGCCGCACACACCGTCAAAGAGCTGATGCGCACCATGTGCGAAAACGGTTCAGCCGTGTTCTTCTCCACACATGTGCTTGAAGTAGCGGAAAAGCTGTGCAACAAGATTGCCATCATCAAGCAGGGCAGACTGGTTGCGGACGGCGATATAAATTCCGTAAAGGGGGATAGCTCTCTGGAGCAGTTGTTCCTGGAGCTGACACAGCATGAATAAGCTATTAGTCCTCATGAAGGCCGAGCTTGTCACCTCCTTTAA
>CAYSTR010000227.1:0-5124 GCA_964433745.1 uncultured Oscillospiraceae bacterium
AGTGAGATGTTCTTTTGACTGCATCCCAATAGACGGGCTGTTTCAGTCTGGCTATAACCTTCAATCTCTATCAGTGTTAGTAACTCCAAGTCAGCCTGTGAGAGCTTGCGAAGCCTACTCAAAAGGTCCGTGTCCTCGATTTCCTCCACCCAGCCATATCGACCGCCTATCAGAGATTCGTCAAGGCTGACAGAAAAAGAAGGGAATTTGCGAATCAGCGAGGATTGCTCCCAACTGTTCTCGCCCTCTATGTTTTCTGCAGGCAGACTCTGTGTGTGACTCAAAAATCTGCGGCGGCTGCAAAACCACTGGAGATCAAATGCATATAGCTTTTCTATATCCTCCTGGGACATACCGGCTGCGGTGTACTCGCTGCGAAGCTTATCCCACTCCCGGTCAAATTCTCGTTTTTCCTTTGCGTAATAAAATGCCATTTGGCTTGTCCTCCGTTATTTTCTGAAATTTTGATGGTTGGTCAAAATGTCAGAAACGGAGGGGAACGCCCCGCGGTCAGGCGGCGGTATTTTAGCCGACAACAAAAGGCTATCTGTTGGTTTTTTATTGATTTTGTATATCTACAATAACTGGGTTTGCGAGTTTGGTTATATGTTCCTCGCAATACATAGAAGTTTGTCGAAAATAAAAAGACCGCAGCCCCCTTGTTACTGAGAGCTGCGGTCTTGCATATGTATATCCTTTGTGATGGTATGTATAGTGGTATATTTGTTAATAACAAAGGTGCTTCCTCCTGGTCGAGAAAGCACCCCACTTTGTTATAACAATGTTCTAATAATCGTTGGTTCCGTCTCGCATTCTGCTTTTTTCAGCAGTATACAAAACAAAAGTTGATTTACAGTCTTTTTTCGATACGAAAAACCGCAAATTTCGACAATGAGACGGACCTTAGTTTTCATTTATAATTTCATTAGTCTTTGTTTTTAAATTTATACCCAATGTCATGAACAGACTTGATAAATCCACTACTTTTTAATTTTTTACGAAGTCCGTGTATGTGGTTGATGATACGCCGCTTATCGCCTATGTAAATATCATGCCACACATTTTCATAAATCTGTTCATAGGTAAAAACTCGATCCGGATTAGAAATTAGCAACATCAAAATGCCGTACTCTTTTCCGGTTAACTCTACCTCTTGTCCATGCAAATACACTTTACGATGTTCTGAGCTGATGGTAAGATCATCAAAACTAACTATTGTATAGCTTCTGCCTACATTGGGATTCTGCATAGTAAATCGTCTTATGAGAGCTTGTGATCGAAGTAAGCATTCCTCTGTCACAAAAGGTTTTACCAGAAAGTCATCAGCTCCACTCCTAAACGCCCTTTCCATGTGTTGAATTGATCCATCATAAGAGAGTACTAAAACAGGTGTTGTAGCTCTTTTGCGAATTGTTCGGATTAATTCGTCCCCATCGATTTCAGATAGTGTCAACTCCAAGATGATAAGGCAACAGTCATTTTTCATGAGAAACAGCAGTGCATCTTTGACGGAGGTTGCATAGTATGCTTCGGTTGTCTCATTCTGGAGGTTATATTTTATTTCCTTGCAGATTAAAATGTCATCGTCAATAATCAGTATCTTTTTCACCCTTTCTCACACCTCCTAAAGAAAAATACATACGCACCTCCCAAAAGAAAGAAGGCAGAGGATACCCTTAACAGGATGCCCTCTGCCTTCATTGTTACAGTGCTGCCACTATTTTTGCCTTTGCTTCATCTGCGGATTGAAAGCTACACCTTTCGCCTGTGATATACGATGCTGCTCCGTTCCAGTCTTGCAAAGGAAACCGCTCAAGCGGTATTGCCAAAATTAGTTCTTTTGATTGTTTGTTGAGCAATCGGCAGTCGGTGTGCAAATCAGAGAGGTAGGGACATCCTACCGCATTTTGAATTTCAATTAGTAACGTGTTTACCTCTCTCATGATTTGCACCTCCATTTCTCTCATCCCGATTGCTTATTTTTGCGGAATTTTAATTTGCTGTCCCTCATAGATCAGGTCTTTGTTTGTGATATTATTCAGCGCTAAGATTTCTTCCACGGTGCAGTTGTGTGCAAGTGCAATTTTAGAAATCCAGTCGTTTTTCTTGACCGTGTAAAGGGTGTATTTTTTGCTTTCTGTGGGCAATGCCGGATTGGTTGTTGTCGCTCCGGCTGTAGTGGTTTTGCCTGTGGTTTCACCGTAGGTGTTAAACGTGTATGCCACACCAGCGATGGTCTGTGCGCCCACAAGTGCCTTGCCGTTTTGATAGTACATACCGCTACCGCTGTCATTGGTAGTCCAGCCCTCAGTTGTGACACGGTCTATGACCAGTTCCACATAGCGGCGAAGCATTGCGGAGATTTCGCCACGGGTTGCTGTGCCAGTGGGGTCAAACTTGTTGCTGTTCTTGCCGTTTAAGATACCGGCCATCTGCATTTGCTTGACCGCATCAGCCGCCCAGCTTGCGATATTAGCGTTGTCTGCAAAGGTATTTGCTGCCCTTGTTTGAGGAACAGTGTAACCCAGTGCCTTTGCGTAATTACTCATCATCACAGCCATTTCCTGACGGGAGATTGCAGTGTCAGGAGCAAATGTTGTTGCGGTTGTTCCATTCGTGATACCCTTGCTTGCCGCCCAATTTGCATAAGGGGCATAGTAGGCATCGGCTTTTACATCGGTAAACTTGTTGGTCTTATATGCGTTTACGTCAATTCCCGCAAGTCGGCCGAGAGCAGTAACAAACATTCCACGGGTCATTGCTCCGTCAGGAGAGAACGTGGTAGCACTTGTTCCGCTGAACAGTCCACGATTCACAACAAACTCAATATCGCTCTTTGCCCAATGGTTTGCAATGTCAGTGAAGCCGGTCGGCGCTTTGTAGCCAATACCATAAACGCTGAAATGATTGGTGCTGAAACGGAGCAGTTTAGCGTTGGCATCATAGCTGGAATTGGTGAGATAGGTCACTTTTCCGTTTCCGTCCACATATACCGCATACAGACCACTTGCAACCTCGCCAGCTTGCAGAGTGTAGGGGATTCCTACGGTTACATTGCCGGTTCCAAAGTTTGAAACCGCCTTGGAGCCGCTTGCATAGGTTGCTTTCAGGTCGAAGGTCGGACGATTGCCGATAGCCGTTTTTGCATCGCCAGACAGCTTGGTGTTATCCATACGGGTAGCGGAAAGCTGCACATCCGATTTTGCCTGCTTGTTAATTTCTGTAATAGTTGCAAGGTTCATGTTAATGGAAATGTCAGGGCGGTCAACCACGACAACCGTGTTGAGCACCTTGCCCGCAATTACCTTTTCCTGTACAGTTTTGGGTAGGTTAACAGTTACTGTGTTGGCATTCTTGCCGTCTGTGGTTACGCTAATCACAACAGATATGCCGTTGCCGCTTGTACCATTTTTCTTTGCTTCGGAAACTGCCTTGTCAATCGCGTCCTGCATAGTTTTATCAGTGACATTTACGGTGGCGTTACCCTTATTATCCACGGTGGCAGGAACCTTAGTTTCCACTGTAGTTGGAGGGTTCGGCTGTGTAGGCTGTGTGGTGTTAGGTGGTACAATGCTCGGGGTATTACCACTGGACGACGAACCTCCACCACCAGAGGATGAACCGCTGTCTGATGAGCTATTGGACTTTGTACCCGGTTTTTTTGCATTTTTGAAATCAATATTTACTTTTGCATTAAGTTTTACCGCCGCATTAGCAATTTCTGCTTGTGTAGCGTTTGGATTTGCAAGAACAGCTTCCGCTTCACTTAACGCTGTTTTAGCTGCACTCATGATATCCGGTGAAACCCAATAGGAACTTGGTGAAACATCGGAGCCACTTTGTACCGAAATTACGGTGTTTGCCATGATGTTTTTCGCACTTGCAATCGCATCGGTCAGAGCAGTCTTATCCGGATTTGCAGTAGACTTTGCAGGCACCTTAACCTTAATAGAAATGGTGTCCGCAGTTGCACTGCCCTTTGTAACTGTAAGCACCAGTGTTACTTCTGTCTCGGCATCCGGTGGTGTGATTGTGCCGTTCAGTGAGATAACTGCTTCATTGCTTGAAGATTTGATTGCAATGGTGCAACCGTCGGAGACAGTCGGTAGGGTTAGCGTGGTCGCATCCTTGTCAGGAGCGGTGATTGAGGTAATCAATGCCGCTACACGGTCAGCAATCTGCTGGTCGGTTTCACTGACAGCTTTCAGTGAAACACTGACAGTCGCCGCCGCCGACACAGTTAGGGTAGCCGTTGTATTCGGTGTCCCTGCGGTTGCTCCCGACCATGTATCTACCTCATAACCGCTGTTCGGGGTTACGGTAAAGGTAACGGTTTTGCCTGCGGCTACCTCGGTGCCGCTAGTAATTGTGCTGCCATCAACCGTTGCCGCCAATGTGCCATTGGTCGGGTTTGCAAAGGTAATCGCATATTTAGTGACAGGAGAGGTTGTAGATTTCAGTGTAACACTGACAGTCACCGCCGCCGACACAGTTAGGGTAGCCGTTGTATTCGGTGTCCCTGCGGTTGCGCCCGACCATGCGTTGACCTCATAGCCGCTGTTCGGGGTTACGGTAAAGGTAACGATTTTACCTGTGGCTACTTCTGTTCCAGTAGTAATCGCACTACCGTCAACGGTGGCTGTCAATGTACCGTTGGTCGGGTTGGCAAATGTAATTGCATACTTGGTGACAGGTGCAGGCTTTGTACCATCTGCTTTTGCATTATTAAAAGTTGTTGTTGCAGTAGCAAGTGCTGTAACCGCAGCATCTATTTCTGCCTGTGTTGCACCAGTTTTATTTGCAACAGTCTGTGCCGCTGTAATTGCGTTATTGTACGCAGTCTTTACAGCCGCTGTGACCCACTTCTTTGATGTGTCAACATCTTTGCCATCAGTGCTAGTTTCTACCGAATCCTTGTTGGTAGTAGCAGCAGTAATTGCGGTTGTCAGAGCAGTTTTGTCCGCAGGTGTGGCTTTCAACGTCACGCTCACAGTCGCCGCCGCTGACACAGTTAGGGTGGCTTTTGTATTCGGTGTCCCTGCTGTTGCTCCCGACCATGTATCTACCTCGTAACCGCTATTAGGGGTTACAGTAAAGGTAACGGTTTTACCCGACTCTACCTCT
>CAYSTR010000228.1:0-5105 GCA_964433745.1 uncultured Oscillospiraceae bacterium
CGTTATTCTATCACCGAGGTGCATCTTGAAGCAGACGACTGTGTGGATTCCGGGGGTATGGCACACATCAATATGATTGCGCAGATACCCAATACATACGTTTTAGGCATGGTTCTGGCAAAAAAGTATAACCTTACAAACCTGTCATTTGAGAGTGACGAGCAGTGGTATGACTATGTTTATAAGGAACTGGATAACTACGTTCCGTCAAAACGTATTATTACTCTTCCCGCTATACATACAAATGAGGGTTGGCGGCTTTTATGCAGAGATACGCTTATAAACGTGCTCTCCTACTATACCATAGAGTTTGAGCGTCTGTTCGCTGAGAAATACGCCTATAACAAGAACATGTACGGTCTCTCTCTTCCGGTTATAGACGATACCATGAGCCGGATTAAGGGTTTGGACATTGATGGTCTCTTGGAAAACGCAGATATTGCATCGGATGATGAGTATGATTTCATTAAACAGATAACCTCCGGAAAGAACTATAAAGAGATATCAGAACTATACTTCGGGAGTCTTAAATATACCCTTGTACGGTCTGTGGACATTGGCGTAAATCAGATGGAGGGGATTGCATATGTCCTCACCACAGCACCTAATATGCCGCTTATTATGTATGAGACAATGATAAACTATCCCTACTTTTCACCGGGCGGTCAAGAGTTTATGAACGAGCTGCTCTCGCGGCTTAAAGCACCCGACATGCCATACATAAGTAACGTCTACGAGTTGCGTTTTAAGATTAACGATAAGCAGAAGGACTCGAATGATCAGAATTTTTCTGCAATAATGCTGAAGCTCTCCGATTTGAGAGAAATAATACTCATGGGGTGTCCCGAAAACTATATCACAAAGCTCTCTTAATAAACTATCTCGGAGGACAAATGGCGCGAATTACAATGCGCGGCAGAGGCAATGCGCAGATAATTACAAAAATCATATCTGACGGTGTGCTGCAAAGCGGACTAAGCTGTGAGCTGATAGACGGTTTTTCTCATACGCTGGGTGATGCAGCTGTCAGCATAACGGTGTTTGAAAAGTACTATATGAGATCGTCCAATAGAGCCAGTCTCACTGTGGCTGTTTTAAGCGACAAGGATGAAATAATTGTGGAAGCTATAGCTTCAGGTGCCGGTCAGGGTGCTATTTTTCATTTTTCATGGGGTGCAGAGGAGGATTTTGTCAGTATAGTAGAGGAAGTATTATCGAATATTGGCTTTATTTCTATGTCTTAAAAGGGCTGTAGCAAACGACAATTTAATGAAAGGATGCGGGTTAAATCTCCGCTTCTATATATGAAAAAAGAGAATCAAGGCCCGGGCAAGAAAGGGAGTTACCTCATGCTCTGGCGTTTCACGAAGAAAAACCGACTGTTTTTACTGGCGGGCTTCATCGGCACAATCCTTGCGACGGTGTTTAACTATCTCACCCCACAGGTTGTACGTATTACCGTGGACTCTATTATAGGCAGTGAACCCTTTAATCTTCCTGTGTTTGTTACAGATTACCTAGACAGGGCGTTCTTACAGAATAATCTTTACATACCTGCCCTGTTCGCTCTAGCATTTTCGGTTTTATCCGGAGTGTTTACCTACTTTTACAGGTTGTCAATAGCATATTTTTCGGAGGGTACAATCACATCTCTGCGTCAGAAGCTCTATCGGCATATCGGCAGACTGTCATATGCCTGGCATGTGGATAACAAGACCGGTGACATTATCCAGCGCTGTACCTCCGATGTGGAGACGGTTAGAGGGTTTGTATCATCGCAGTTCATCGAGGTTTTCCGCATAGTGTTCCTTGTCACCTTTTCCTTGGTATTAATGTTCGGGATAAACTCTACTCTTACATTTATAGCACTCGCCTTTATCCCCATTGTACTTTTATATTCCGGTGTTTTCTACGGAAAGATAGCTAAAAACTTTAAAAAAGCAGACGAAGCGGAGGGCGCTCTGTCTGCAATGGTGCAGGAAAACTTTACCGGTGTGCGTGTCGTTCGTGCATTCGGACGGCAGTCCTATGAGATAGAGCAGTTTAACCAGAAGAACAACGCTTTTGCCAATCTCTGGATAAAGCTTGGTAAACTATTAGGTACATACTGGGCTGTAGGTGATTTGGTATCCGGGTTACAGGTGCTCACCATCGTTATCCTCGGCACACTTTTTGCTGTAAATGGCAGTATCTCTCTCGGAGAGTTTTTGGTGTTCGTGTTCTATAACTCCATGCTGGTTTGGCCGGTACGCAGTCTAGGACGTATACTCTCAGAGGTCAGTAAGACCGGAGTTTCTCTAGAAAGGCTTAATGAGATTCTCATTGTGCCTGAGGAGGACGACAACGAGACTGGTCTGACCCCGAATCTGCGCGGTGATATCGTATTTAAGGATGTCTCGTTTGACTACTCGGGCAAGGACGGTGTTCTAAGGGATATAAACCTAGAGATAAAGGCCGGTTCGACCATTGGCATTCTGGGCGGTACTGGTTCGGGTAAATCAACGCTTATGTATCTGCTCACGCGACTATACGAACAGACAAGCGGCAGTATTTCTATAGGCGGTGTGGATATTAAGGATATCCGTCTTAGCCACCTGCGGCAGAACATCGGCTTTGTCCTGCAAGAACCGTTTTTGTTCTCTAAGACCATTAAGGAAAACATCGGTATAGCTGTGGATGATCCGAAACCCGACAGTATACACATGGCGGCTCAGATTGCGGCGGTTCACGATAATATACTAGGGTTTGAAAAGGGATACGACACTATAGTCGGGGAACGCGGTGTTACCTTGTCGGGCGGACAAAAGCAAAGGGTAGCTATTGCACGTATGCTAATCGGCAATACACCAATTAAAATCTTTGATGATTCTCTCTCGGCGGTGGACACTGAGACCGACATTCAGATAAGAAACGCACTTAAACAGCATATGGGCGACAGTACTGTTATTCTCATATCCCACCGTATCACCACACTCATGAACGCCGACCAAATAATAGTTCTCGACGGAGGACGTATCTCGGAACAGGGTACACATGAGGAGCTAATCAGAACAGAGGGCATATATAAGCGCATATACGATATTCAAGGTATGGCTCAGAGCGAGATTGAGGAGCTAATAGCAAACTAGCATAAAGGGGAACAAGATACAATCTTGTTCCCCTTTATGCTGTGCCATTTATTATTAACCCCTTACGCCCAATTCCGCTCCGAAACAGGTCTCTATTAGTTTTATGGAATCTGGCGGGGAGTATACCCAGTGCTTGATGTGCGTATCTCCGATAAAGTAGCGCGGAGGAGGAGGCGGTGCGTCCTCGTCAAACGCATCCACTATTATGAGCTTGACCTTCATACGCTCGGGAATCATGTTTTTTATGTAGACGCTGGCGTGCTGACCAACACGAACGTCCTCTTTAAGCTCGGCAAGTCCGGCTAGATTCGGTGTCAGCTCGACAAATATACCGTACTCCTCTATCGAGCGGATGATCCCGGATACGGTCGAACCCACAGTAAAATCACGCGCGTTCTCATCCCATGTACCCAAAAGCTCCTTGTGTGTGAGGTTTATTCGTCCGTCATCCTCAATGGACTTTACAACGGCAAGAATATCCTGTCCGACACGCAGCCTGTCTCTGGGGTGTGAGATACGCGATACCGAAATTGAATCAATGGGAATGAGTGATGATATACCACATCCGATATCCACGAACACACCGAACGGTTCAAGATGGCTTACGCGTACTGGGATAACATCACCCGGTACAAGCTGGCTTAAATATTCGCTGTGGCAGGCTTCCTGCACCTGCCGTCTGGACAGAATAGCAAGCGGTTCTCCGTTTGAGGTTTTTTCAAACCCGGTAATCACAAAGCAAACCGGCTTACTAACACGTGAGATGAGTGCAATATCCCGTACAGTGCCGCCCTCAATGCCCACTGCTCCCTCGTTTTTCGGAATGAGACCCTTCATACATTCAAGCTCAACAAGAAGGTTATGCGCGCTGTCGCATTGAATGACCCTGCCCTCGAGGATTTTACCGTTTTTATATGCCTCTTTTAACGTTGAGGCATTCTTTAGGAAGCCCTTGTTTTCCGGGGTATTTATGTATTGTCCTTCCGGTTTAAACCTTGTCATTCATCATAACCTCCACAAATTGCTTTTTAATAATGTATATGTCGGTTATGTGAAGCCTATACCAATTTTTCATAACTGCGCCCTAACAAACTATCCCGGCGACCACCGTCATATCGTCGGCGGGTATACGTGTTCCGCGGCGCTTGGCAATAGTCGTAAGCTTTTCCGACAGCTCCAGCCCGGAAGTGCCGTTGTAACCTGCGAGTTCGCTGGTCAGCCAGTCACTTTCCACGCTCTCTTCATCTGTATCCGAAAGCATTCCATCCGACACCATGAGAATAATATCACCTTTTTGCAGAGTGAGTGTTTTTTTATCAAATGCGACGCTCCTTAAAATCCCCACAGGCATACTCGATGCACTAATGCGTAAAACCTTTCCATTTTTCCGCACAAATGTAGGAGCGGCACCCGCTTTGAGAAACTGCGCTTTACCGGTAAACGGATTTACTACCGTTATATCCACTGTTGAGATGGTTTCGTCACTTGATTTTACAAGCAGTGCAGAGTTCACAAGCCGCAGGGCATTGTCCATATCAAACCCCGCCTGTATAAGCTTTGACATGGTGGAGGTAGTCATTATACTGTCCACTGCCGCACGCCCGCCGCTGCCCATACCATCCGACAGCATCATAACTATAGAGCCATGCGGGTCTATGATCTTGTGGGCACTGTCACCGCACAGCTTGTTGTCACCGCTAGTTACGCTGCTTATGCCTATGTTGAGACTAAACACCGATTTCTCAATAAAGGTATAGCGGCATATATCCCCTGATACCGCTGTAACAGGCGGCTCAAAGCTTCGGTCACATAACTCGTCCACCGACAGTGTAAGGTTTATGCTGTCAAGCTTCTGTGTGTCATTTTTATCCAAACACACTTCAATCTCCATGTGTCCGGTCAAATCGGTAATGCACACCGCGCCCAATACATTTACATCATAGCTCTCAAACAGCTGTCTTACCTTGTCCGAACAAT
>CAYSTR010000229.1:0-5081 GCA_964433745.1 uncultured Oscillospiraceae bacterium
ACTTCACTAAAAGCTATGGCTGAAAACAATGAACACGAGCGTATTGCAAACAGTCTTGCAGATATTAATGTGCAAAAGCTACCAGGCAAATATGCAAAGCTGTGTGAACAGCTATTCGCACAGCTTCCAGAAAATATTATTACAGATTCTCCCGAGCTGTGTTATAAGCGGGTATTATTAAATGTTTTCATAGATGATACGGTAAAAGCTAGAAAATGGCTTGATACGCTTATATCAATGAGGGACAAGAGTCCCGCTAACGATAAGTCTAGAAAGCATTTGGAAAACCGTATATTCTGCGCTTCACTAAGTATGCCGCAGGGACAGGGTTATAATCTGCTTATGAGCCTTGCAGTGCTGTCAAATGAGTTCGGTACAGAACGTTTTCCGCTTGCTAGGTTATCTGTAACCAGAGGATTCCCCAGTGTCATAAGAGGTGCTAAGGATCTATCACCGTTAGCTAAATACTACGGTGCAGTGGCTAGTATAGTCCGTCCTTTGCTGGGTGCTCTTTTGGAGGATGAGGGCAAAGGCGTGTGCGAAACAGGCATTGCAGAGGTGTTGTATGAGCGGGACGACATAAACGACGCATCATTACATACAGGAACAGCAATCGGTGTGGAAAATCCGGAGATAGCTTTTGCCGCTTTATCGGTACTGGCAAGGATAAGTGCTGTGGATAGCGGCGCAAAAAGCCCATCAGAGATTCTCTCGCATATAGGAGAAATGATAGAGAAAAAGGAGGCCGACTGGCTGATTCCCAGCTATAATGCATTGTGTATCCGTTTTGCTCTTTTAACGGATGAAAAGGAAAAGCTGGAGGAATGGCTTAACGGCTGTGAGATAAATGAGTTGGACGGATGCTGCCTTTGCGACTCGTACCTGCTGCTCACCAAGGCAAAGGTGTATATAGCACTAGGAAAGTACCGAAATGCAGCGACACTGTTTGAAAGCCTTATACAGCTCTTTACAGAGTATCAACGACCGCTTGACACCATGGAGGCACTTGTGGGATGTGCAATTGTTTGCGAACGGTTGGGTAGCTCCGATATTGCTCTTGAAAAGCTGGAAAAGGCGCTTGTCATTGGTCAGGAGTACGGATATATACGTGTGTTCTCTGACTATGGCAAACCGGCATACAAGCTTATTAAAAGGTTCATTGATACCTATGATTCCGGTTACCCCGACGGTATAGGTAAACGCTATGCTGGGCGGGCGGCGGAATCGGCTAAGGCGTTTTCCTTGCTCTATCCTAAGCTTTTCCTGGCAGAGGGTGAGGAGGATGACACGGAGGATGACGCAAAGGGCGAAGAAAACGGTTTACTGACCCAGTCCGAGCTGTCGGTTATAATGCTTCTAGAGCAAGGAAAGACCAACAAGGATATTTCAAAGGAGTTACATATAGAACAGACCACCGTACGCTTCCATCTTACAAATATTTTTGAGAAGCTAGGAGCTGCAAACCGTACCGAGGCTGTGAGCAAGGCAAGAGCCATTGGGATATTCGGTCGCGAAAAAGACTAGATATTTGTACAGTAGTATTTTTGACTTTCATATGATAATATTTTATTAACATATGAAAAAGGAGGTGTGTGCGGCTTTGAGAAACACAGAAGCACAAAAAAACCGAAAACAGGAACAATACCAACGACTTACACAGCCGCAGCATGTGACCTTTTCCCACTTTACCGAACACGAAAAGATAGACGGTTATTTCGAGAACCGCGATGTTTCCGAATTTATGGGCAGTGACAGACTGCTGAAGCTAGATTCGTTATATGGAACTATTCAATTAGGATATGATCCCAAGCGGGGGAAAAGCTTCATCTTTGCCAACATCAAGACATCTGTATATGACACTGTAGCCGGGGGCTCCCAGCGTACACTCAAGGAATATCAGATGATGAGATCGTTGAGAGATCGTTCGGTGAATGCGGCTTATATGTCTAAGCGTCGCGCTGACAGTGCTGTAATTCTTTTTAAATCCGACAATTCACCATGGTCGGAGCGGACAATAAATCCCTATCTCGGAAAGGTTAATCTGGAAACACTTAATAAGACCATGCCTTTTATGGGTGTAGAAAGGCAACGAGATAATCTTCACAACCTAAATAGTCTCTATAGTGCATTGAGTAAGTCTGTAACCCAGCTGATAAAAGAGGGGAGGCAGCATTCCGAGCTTAATGAAACCCGAGCTGAGCAAACGGCACTCATCAAGGAGCAAAACTCTCAAGGTGCTATAATATACCGTATGTATCAGCGAAAAAACGCATTTTTCAGAAAGCTTAACTACGCTCTTGACATACAAAAACACGAGATGTTTGAATACTACCGCAATGTAAAAGAAAACTCAAAGGTAAATCAAAATGAGGCACAAACACCGATAAATGGTGAGGACGAGGATGAATAACGTTTATTCGTTAGGAGAAATGGCACACGACGGTGCATCGGGAGATAGTCTTTTAGATTATTTTCAAGCAATATCGGTCGGAGAAAGCACTGTTTTTACGCTTTTTTGTAACAGCTTAAATCTTTTACCCGCCGATGGAATATGTGTTGCTTTATGGCTTTATCTAAACGAAAACGGACAGTCCGTACAAACAGCGGAAATGCTCAATCTTCACCATAGACTAAAATTTGCTTCTCCCGACATGCTAAGAGAGCTTTTTTTCGAGCATAACGGACACATTACACTTCACCCGATAGCGCAAGACTTTCTTTTTGAGTGCAGTCCAAGACTTCCCGACGACACCGAGCTAATCATACCGGGGGATGAGGATATTGTGTGCGCAGAGGCGCTGATAGATGAAATACACACACTTTTACATAGATATATGACCATGTTATCTCCCGCTCCCGCTGTATTCTCATTGTGCGGGGAGGAGGGCAGCGGCAGACGGTTTGCCGTATCCTCTGTTTGCAGACGGATAGGCGCAGATATGCTGGTTGCCGGAAATAGGTGCTTAGATGTATCCTCACTGGTGCTGATTGCAAAGCTATACGGCGCGGTAGTATGTTTCCGCGGATTAAGCGAGACCGCACTGATAACAGCACGAAGGTTGGGATTTGTCTTTACAATAATCGAGGAGATTCCCAAAGCACAAAACGGTTTTCTCATGATTTCGCGGAATGTACCATTACCCTGCTATGAAAAAGCAGAAGCATTAATCAAAAGCTGTACCGGCATTAATACTATCCCGCCGGACATTGTACAATTAATTCTCACGCACTGTAAAACCCCCGGTAAGATACTGGATTTCTCATTAAGACTGAGGCTTGCAACCACCGGAGGCTCATGCGGGACAGAGCAGAACGCCATAAAGCGGCTTATGCGGGAGCAGTGCCATGAGGGGATTGACGGAGCGACGCTCATGCCCGACACAGGAGGGTTGTCCGAGCTGTCACTGCCGGAGGAGCTGACCGTCAGCCTAAAGCAGCTGTGTGCGTTTATTGCACAACGCACCACACTCTACGGCAGATGGGGTTATGAGCGAAAGCTGCCGTGGGGGAGGGGAATATCGGCGTTGTTCTACGGTGCGCCGGGTACAGGCAAGACAAGAGCCGCCGCCGCAATGTCTGCCGAAACAGGACTTCCGGTCTACCGGGTGGATTTATCCCAAATGATTAGCAAGTATGTCGGTGAGACGCAGAAAAATATTGGGCGTATATTTGATAATGCGGCAAAGGCCGACGCAATCCTCTTTTTTGATGAGGCCGACGCACTGTTTGCTAGGAGAGTGGAAACCTCCGATGCACAGGATAAGTACGCAAACGCGGAAACAGCGTATCTTTTACAACGCATGGAGAGGTATGACGGAGTATGTATACTGGCGACAAACCTCATGCAGAACTTTGACGAGGCATTCAGACGGCGCATAGGTTACATGCTGCACTTTCCGATGCCGGACGCACATCTGCGAGAACGTCTATGGCGCGGAAGCTTCACGAGCACCACACCGCTAGACGAGATAGACTGGGTGCTTCTGGCAAACGAGCTGGAGCTGTCGGGTGCATCGATACAGATGGCGGCACTGCACGCAGCATATCTGGCGGCGGCAGAGCATGTACCTGTCGGTATGAAAGAGATTCTTTCGGGCGCAAAGAACGAGTATCGCAAGCAGGGTAAGAGCTTAAGCGCAAAATTAAGCCAATTATTTTCCGTTTGGGAGTAAAGATATTATGAAGATGATAAAAAGACTGACTTCATGGATTATAGTTCTCGCAATTATGCTGCCGCTATTTACGGACGGTATGAGCTTGTTTACTGTTATGGGGTATGCGGAGGATTATTCTTCTATAGAGGGATGGGCTGAAGGAAGAATCAGATGGACTGACTTTATCAGTATAATGTGCGGATGGGAACAGATTTCAAACGGTAAATATAAAAGCTCAAACGCTGTTAAATTAACTAAGAATCTTACTATATATTTTGATATTTCACCAACCGATAAAAATCAAGGCGGTACATTCGATACGAACGAAAATGGTACTTCCGATCAAAGCCGATGGACTAATCAATGGAGGGACTATGAATTAGTCACAGAATTTGACGGTGGCGGATATACCATTACTATTGAGAATGGGGTTAATAATTTCCCCGGTCTTTTTCCCACTATAAACGGCGGAAACGTACATAATCTCAATGTAGTGTACAACAATGTCGGTACGCATTTCTTTTCTGGGTGGGCTCCTATAGGAACTACAAAAAGTTGGTCGCCAAAGGCTGAGGGTTACTTTGGAGGAATTGCCGGCAGAATTGTTGGCAGTAATAGTAAGATAGAAAACTGCGGTGTTTCCGGAAATGTAACGGTTGAGGTTGATCTAAAATGGCAGATTAGTAGTTCAAAATTCGATAGTTACAATTTATATGCTCCATATAGTACCACATTTAATCTGTTTTTATTGACTGATATAGGTGGTATAGTCGGTAGGATGGAGAGCGGAGCAACAGTAAACGCTTGCTATACTAATATGACTATAAAATGCAAATCCCAATATTATGATGAATTGGTTATGTTGCAGATGCCGTATAATGATGGTACATATCTTATTAATTATTTTATGTATTATGAGAACTATAT
>CAYSTR010000230.1:0-5071 GCA_964433745.1 uncultured Oscillospiraceae bacterium
AGTAACCATAGTTACAGTCTTAACTTCCTTAGGTGCTTCGCTTGATTTGCTCTCCGCGGAGGAGACTGTAGCCGAGGATGCCGGAGCTGACGATGTGCTGGTAGTTGTTGCCGGGTCACAAGCGACCAAGGATGCGGCAATACTAACCACCAAAAGTATTGCAAATAGTTTCTTTAACATGCCTTTCTCTCCTTTGATTTTTTAGTATTACAATAAAGGTTATCCCTTTATAGAACCAACCATAATACCCTTTACAAAATACTTTTGTATAAATGGGTATACAAGCACTATTGGACCGATAGTTATAAATATTGCCGCCATCTTCATAGAGGAAGCACGTCCGGCGAACGCTATCGGGTCTAGGATATCCGCTCGCACATCTGTATCTGCAAATATCTCATTTGCCACTAAAAGCCGCCTTAAAAAGATGGTTAGGGGTTGCATATTGGGTGAATTTAGGTACATTAGAGCGGGGAAGTATGCATTCCACTGGGCAACAGCGACAAATAGGCATATAGTGGCAATTATTGCTTTTGAAAGGGGAATAACTATTCTAAAAAGTATAACCCAGTCGTTAGCTCCGTCTAGGTATGCCGATTCGTACAGCTCGGCCGGTATAGATTGAAAGTTCGAGCGCATTAGAATTATGTTCCAGAACGAGAATGCCGCCGGGAGGATCATTACCCACATGGTGTCTATCAATTTCAGGTCAGAATACAGGAGAAAGGTTGGAATCATACCACCTGAAAAGAACATTGTAAAGGTGAAAAATAAGGTAATGGGCTTTCGGTATTTTAGCCGTCCCAATGAAAGCGGATAGGCTGTAATACAAGCGATAAACAGTGCAAATATTGTACCGAATACGGCATAACGAATACTGTTATAATAAGAGATAAACAAATCCTTAGTTTCAAGTATTCTTTGATATGCCACAAAGTTTATGCCTGTTGGGAAAAGACCTACTTCACTGCGTGCTACGCTGGCAGGGTCGCTTATTGAAATAGAAAAGATGTAGATAAACGGCAGTACAAATAACAAAACAACAAATCCTAGCAGTACAGCGTTTACAATACTAAAAACCCTTGCTCCAAGGCTTTTATCGTTTAACAAGGATAACCTCTCCTTTCGTTATAAATGTATATTATCGGTAACCTCAACGATATCAGAATATTGAGTTTTGTTTCATTGCTGCACTGATTTTGTTTGAGGTCATTACAATAATAAATGAGATAACACTATTAAATAATCCCACAGCGGAACCGTAGCTGAAGTTTTGACTTACAATACCCCGACGGTACACATAGGTCTGGATAACGTCCGCTGTACTATAAATTGCCGGGTTTTGCATTAGCAATACTTTTTCAAAACCGACATTTATAATGCTTGAGGAGGAGAGTATAAGCAGTATTGACATTGTGGGCAAAATAGCCGGAATTGATATATGCCAGATACGCTGTAGTCTGTTGGCTCCGTCGATATATGCCGCTTCATACTGCTCAACATCTACACCCGACAGTGCCGCAAGGTAGATAATAGATGAGTATCCCATACCCTGCCATATTCCGCTGGCAATATACATCGTTCGGAAATACTTCGGATCGTTAAAAAAGGATATACTTTCCTGTCCGAACATGGCAAGTATCTTATTAAATAACCCTGTAGGGGAGGAGAAGTCCATAAGCATACCGACAATAACAACTATTGCAATAAAGTGAGGAAGATAACTTATCGTCTGATATACACGCTTCAGACCCGATGCGCGTATTTCATTAAGAAATATGGCAAATATTATTGGGGGAGAAAAACTCCAAAGCAGATTATAAAAACCTAGGAGCAATGTATTGATAAGTGTCCGTGAGAAAAACGGATCCTTAAAAAAAGCCAAAAAGTGCCTAAAACCAACCCATGCACTGTTATCAAACCCTAAAACCAAATCATAATTCATGAAAGCAATTTTGAGTCCGTACATTGGAAGATAGCAGAAAATGGTAAACCCTACTATTGCCGGGATAAGCATAATATACAGGTTATAGTTTGTGCGCATTTCCTTTACAAACCCATTACCCTTTCTGGGTTTCTTACTTCTTGTTTCGGTACTTGCCATCCCCTAACTCCTTTCCTTTAATGTGTTATACATTGCGACAATATTCTCATAAGGAACATCCTTGTTTAGAACCTGACTGGGAGCAAAAATATATGATGCTTCATTAAAAACATTCAGCAATCTAATGCTTTCATCCGTCACATCCTTAGGCGTTCCGAAGGGTAAAACATTTTGTGTATCAAGTCCCCCATGAAATATGATTTTATCACGAAATTGATTTACCAATCCTTGCGGTTCCATGTCCTTTGCGGTGACCTGTATGGGATCGAGTATCTCTACTCCGGCTTCTATTAGGTATGGGATTATCTGCTTTATCCCTCCGCAGGAATGCATCATAACGGTAAGTCCGTACGACCTAGCCTGGCGGCAGAGCTTTACTATGTTGTCAAAGAAAAATTCATACCACATGCTCTCACTCATTAAAAGCCCCATCTGGCTTCCGAAGTCATTTCCAAAAAACCATATGTCCAGTTTTCCTTTTAAAGCGGTAAAGTACGCTTCATTAAGCTCTAAGTACATCTCGGTCAGCCTGTCAATTAAGGTATGCACAACATCGGGCTTTAGAGCAATATCAGTTAAAAACCTCTCAAAGCCGTACATGCGGTAGCTGTCACCCATTATACCTGTCCAAAGTCCGCCAATTCTTATCCTGTCGCCGGTCTGCTCTCCTAAAAGACACTCAAAGTCAAAGTCAGCTGCCTTAGGAAACGGAAAGCTCAAAACATCCTCTGGAGTTTCTACATGCTTCATGGGCGCTTCTATAGCTTCATCTACGGCAAATTTACTGTCATAGGCCCCTCTGTTAAAAACAATACCCAAGGGACATACCCTTCGGCTGTCGGTAACAAGCAGCTTATTTTTATAGCATTTCATGAATCCTTCGTTTTGCGATATATCCCTGACGCTGTAGTAGTAAAAATCACTTCCTAAAATATCCAGAAGCTCTGTTTCTGTTTGCACACCATAATACGACTTTAGAGCCGCATCTGCCTGCGGAACAGCAAGATAGTCCACCATAAGACCCGGGTTATGGGATTTTAATCTACTCCATTTTTCATTGCGGTTCAATTATTACACCCTTTACACCTTAACTTTAACGACTATCTTTGTCGCCTTTTTACATTCATTGAGGATTAAACATGGTTCATGTGCGTCGTGGGGGAGAAATACTGCGAAATCCCCACTTCTAAGCTTTATGTTATACTTTGAATCGCTGCTATTATAGAAAATTACATCCTTAGCTTCAGAATTATCCTCCGAAACATCCAAAAGACTTCTGTCTGCGACACCGATCTGCTCTTCACCGCTAACAACAAACTGAATGTCTATATATTTGTTATGGGTTTCTAATCGCCCGGTTTCCTTTAGGTCACAATCCATAACTAATGCATATACCGAGTCGCCGTCAATCTCGTACCGGCCATCCTTTACAGGTCTCTTTAGATAATTATTGATAAACTTAAACGCCTTTTCAAAGCCTTTATTTAAGCTGTAGTAGAGTTCACACCTATCTAAGTTATCTACAATCATTTTCTTATTTTCCATCCTTCTCTTGTTATACCATGCTTAGCTCTTGTGTCAAAATAGGCTTCTAGGTTTTTTATGGGGATGTTGCCGTGTAAGCCGCCACAGCTCGATAAAGCGAAGCCATTTATCCCTTTGGTTTTATTAAGAACCTCATCGGTATGTATTGCAACTTCTCTCGGTGTCTGCAAAGTAAGCCTTGCTGTTTCGATGCCGCCAATAATAATCTTGTCTGAAAACCTATCGAGAATCCTGTCAAAGCTGGTAGCGGGACTTTCGAGCATTACCCCATCCACTCCACAGGCTAGAAGCTGGTCAAAAAAAGGTTCCATGTTTCCGTCAGCAGTGAAGATCACCTTTTTATCCTTAGCATGTATCATGGAGAACAGCTTTTTATAGCGTGGGAATATATATTTGTCATACCAATCCATCCTAAAAACCGATCCCTTAGCATCGGCTAGGTCATCATGAATAAAGACAAACGGATTATCCTGTATATCACAAAGCACCGATATGTCACTCAAGCTTTCTTTAAAGGCGGCTTCAAGAAAATATCTGTCATATGTATCGGGTTCGATAGCCGCCGCTGTCATGAACACCTCCCAACCTAGCCACTCTACACCCCACATAAAAAGTGTAGTATAATACATATAGTAGTACAAACCCACATCCCCCAAGATGGCGGACTTGCGTGCTATAGTTTCGGTATTAAGTCTATGCGGAACAGGTGTTATAAGCTTTGAATAGCAGAGTCCGAACTCACGCTGGGACAGGAAATCCTCTGCTTCTCTATAAGGATACCTTCTCCGGCAGTAGGTATCATAAAAGCCCAGATATGCTATATCATAGTCATCTATACCCCTAATGCTCTCTCCAGAGGAAAGCATAGAGCGGTGGTTTTGTTCCGGAATACGGTTTACCATGTCAATACCCAAAGCCTCATATGCCCGAAGATAGGCTCCCTGTGTGTCCTCACTAGGTTCGATCCCGCTTGCCATAGAAAGCAGTGTTGAATGATTTAATGTTTCCTTTGAGGGAATTTTACTCGGCTTAATGCCCTTTGATAGATTGTATACATCCTGTTTCAAAGTAAACCTCTCAAGCCACTTATTATTTAAAG
Organism: uncultured Oscillospiraceae bacterium; assembly: GCA_964433745.1. GTDB lineage: Bacteria > Bacillota > Clostridia > Oscillospirales > Ruminococcaceae > CAYSTR01. The sequence goes on from CAYSTR010000230.1 coordinate 4,749, forward strand.
AACTCTACAACGTTTTTCGCAGCTAAAATATCCATCTCGATGAATATCTCTATAGTAAATGTACCGACATGAGGGGTAAGAATAACCTCCGGCAGACCGATCAGCAGACTGTTGGTCTTAGGTTCAATGTCAAACACATCAATCGCCGCTCCCGCTATGCGCCTTTCCTTCACCGCCCTATACAGTCCCTCTTCATCAATAATAGCACCCCTTGCTGTGTTGATAAGGAATGCAGATGATTTCATTTTACATATTGTATTATAACCAAACAGCTTGTTGGTTTCATCTGTCAGCGGTGTATGTATGGTTACAAAGTCTGCGCA
>CAYSTR010000231.1:0-5071 GCA_964433745.1 uncultured Oscillospiraceae bacterium
CTACAGCCCGCATTGGCACGAGCTGAGCTTCAGGTCGTAGGTGCTACTACAATAGACGAATATAGAAAGCATATTGAAAAGGATAGCGCATTGGAACGTCGTTTCCAACCTGTCATGGTGGATGAACCGGCGCCAGAGGATGCAGTACTGATACTCAAAGGTCTGCGTGACAAGTACGAAGCACACCACAAGATAAAGATAACAGACGAGGCTATAGAGGCAGCTGTAAATCTTTCCTACAGATATATCCCCGACCGTTTTCTGCCGGATAAAGCGATTGACCTTGTAGACGAGGCGGCTTCGAGGGTTAGGCTTAAAGCTTATACCGAGCCGGACGATCTAAAGGAGCTGGAGGACAATCTAAAAAGAGCCAGTGAGGAGAAGAATGCCGCTATTGTGGCGCAGGACTTTGAGCGGGCGGCGCGGTTCCGTGACGAGGAGAGCAAGCTAAAACAGGAGCTGGAACGTCAAAAGGGACAATGGACGAAAAAGAACGATATCAAGACCCGCAGTGTAACCGAGCGGGATATACAGGACATTGTAGCAAGCTGGACTTCAATTCCCGTGACACAGTTTACCGTCGAGGAGGGCGAGCGGCTTCTCAAGATGGAGGATATTATCCACAAGCGCGTCATTGGTCAAGATCCGGCTGTTACCGCCATATCAAAAGCGATTAGACGCGGCAGGGTGGGGCTTAAAGATCCGAAACGTCCGACCGGTTCGTTTATCTTCCTAGGACCTACGGGTGTGGGAAAGACCGAGGTGTGCAAGGCGCTTGCCGAGAGTATGTTCGGTGACGAGGGTGCAATGATAAGGCTTGACATGTCGGAGTATATGGAAAAGCACACGGTTTCGCGGCTTGTGGGTTCACCTCCCGGATATGTGGGGTATGAGGAGGGCGGTCAGCTCACCGAAAAGGTACGCCGCAAACCCTATTCCGTGATACTGTTCGATGAGATAGAGAAAGCACATCCGGATGTATTCAATATGCTTTTGCAAATCTTGGAGGATGGTGTTCTGACAGATTCAAAGGGGCGTCGCGTAGATTTCAAGAACTCTATTATCATCATGACCTCAAATGTCGGCGCACGAATGATTACAGAGCAAAAAGGCAGTCTGGGCTTCGGCGACCTCTCTAATGACGAGAGAAACGAAGAGGATATTAAGAAATCCGTACTGGATGAGCTGAAGAAGACATTCCGTCCAGAGTTTCTAAACCGCGTGGATGTTATTATTGTATTCTCTAAGCTTAAAAAGGACGAAATAAAGCAGATTGCATCTCTCATGTTGGAACAGCTGACTTCACGTGTAAAGGGACTTAACGTTACACTAAAATTTACCGATGCTGTGCTGGAAAAGATAGCGGAGGTGGGTTATGACCCGATTTACGGTGCCCGCCCATTGAGACGCGCTATTCAATCGGGTATCGAGGATAAGCTGTCAGAGCAGCTTATAGGCGGCGGAATCGGTGCGGCAGGCGAGATTGTCTGCGATGTGGCGGACGGCGAGATTGTGTTTAAATAGACAGTAGGAAATACACCCGCTAGTGAGGAAGCATTAGCGGGTGTATTGCTTATTTTATATAAAAGAAAGCTCGTGAGATAAGCTGTCAATGTTTTTATTAAATTGTTATGTTTGTTTACCCCTCCCAAAACTCCTTTAGCACCCCGGAAAGGGAGGCAAGACCTCCGCTGTAGTAGGGATACCATTCCGGCGGGAAGAGTGCACTGTACTGCGGACGGAGAAACCGCTCGTCCAGCAACAAAATCACACCGCGGTCGGTTTCTGTACGAATAACACGCCCCGCTGCTTGTGCTACCTTGCTCATACCGGGGTAGACATAAGCATAATCAAAGCCCTTGTTTTCAAGGTCAAACCGTTGTTTAATAAGCTCACGCTCGTTTGTGATGAGCGGCAAACTGACCCCCACCACAACCGCACCTATGAGCCGGTCAGCGGTGAGATCGATACCCTCACCGAACACGCCGCCAATGACACATAGTCCTATTACAGGGGTTTCTTCGTTAAACCTTGCAAGAAAAGCGTCACGCTCATAATCGCCGAACTCACGCTCCTGCTTTAGTATGGGAAGTGCGGAATAATCGGATGTTAGCACCGTGTACACATCCTCCAGGTACTTGTAAGACGGAAAGAATATCATATAGTTACCCGGTTTTATGATGAAGAGTGTATTAATATATTCCGCTATACGGACGAAGTAGCGCTCACGCCGCTGATAGGTTGTGCATACATCATTTGCTATGAAAATCAGCCGATTATCCGTGCTAAAAGGTGAGGGGAGGACTAGCGGCTTGTCCTCTGAGGCTCCCAATGTGCGTCCCCAATAATCTGTCGGGTAGAGGGTTGCAGAGAAGAGTACAGTTGTTCGCCCTTTTTTATAGGATGAATAGAGAAGCTTCGAGGGGTCGGTACACATGAGCTTATATGTCAGTCCCTCTCTCTTTTCCAGATAGGTCACATGGGAGTCCTCGGTGTACATTTCATGTATTTTTAGGAATGCAGACATTTCAAAGTACAGCTCTTTATACCCCTCTTTTATGTCTGCTGGGATATCGTGGTCGTTAAGAAAGAGATTGCTATGTTCGATTACAAGCTCTAACCTATCAATGAGGGAGGTATGGGGTAGGGGGAGGTGGGTATATTTCTCGTCCTCCGGGATGTTGGCGGCGGCGGTACCTAGCTCCTTTGTAAGCGCCAGAAGTGCTTTGGATAGTGGTGCGGAATGGTCTTTCACAAGCTTTCGTCCGGCAGATATACCTTTTTTGGTAATCCCACAGGTATACATATCCCGTCCGCGTTCCAGAAGATTGTGTGCTTCATCTATGAGAAAGATAAAATCTCCGTAGTCTGCAAAATATCGTTTGAGACAGACTAACGGGTCGAACAGGTAATTATAATCGCATATGATAATATCGCACCAGAGCGATAGGTCTAGCTGTAACTCAAACGGACATACACGTCTCTGCTCTGCCACCGAGCGGATAATAGGTGCAGAAAAGTCATCCTGTAGCTTTAAAATATACTGTAGGGCACTATTTACATGGTCATAATGCCCGAACGCATATAAACACTCGCGGGGTGAACAGTTAAACACATCGTTAATACATATCTTTTCCTTAGAGGTAATGACGATGGACTTGCACAAAAGTCCAGCTGCTCTCATGTGTGTGACAGTGTTTGCGGCTATCTCACGTGTTGTGGTTTTTGCTGTGAGGTAAAATATTCTGTCACCCGCACCCTCTCCCATAGCCTTGACGGCGGGAAACAGGGTAGAGATAGTCTTTCCTGTTCCGGTGGGGGCACGTACTAGAAGCGTCTGACGGTTCTCTTTACTGCTTGACATAATTGTCCTGTACACCGCACCAGCCAGTTCACGCTGTCCATTGCGAAATCGTTCATAGGGAAATGTAAGCGTTCTTGAGCTTTCGCCCCGTTTTTTCTGCCAATGGAATGTAAAGTCTAAAAAATAGTTATATATATCGAGAGCGTTTTGAAAGAAGTTCTCCAGCTCATTAAAAGTATGAAGTAATAAAAAGCTCTTTTGCTCTCCTGTCTTTATATCTACATATATGATGCGAACACCTATCTCTGGTAAATCGTTGTCACAAGCATAAAAATAGGCATAACACATACCTTGGGCGCGGTGCAGAGGGGTTAGCTCGTCCTCGATACCGCCCACACGCTCTACGGTCTTAATCTCCTCGATAGTAAAAAGTCCGTCCTCGCAGGATATGCCGTCTGCCCGCCCCTCCACAGTTACAGAATATCCGGGATAGTCTATCGTCTTTTTCAGAAAGACCTCTGTTTTAGTGCCGTTTTTCTCCCATTTTCTTTGAAGCTTTCTGTGAATCCGTGAGCCAATTTGCGCCCTTGTAATGTCGGTCACACCCTCGGATAGCAATAGACTTCCGCTTCTCAATGAGAACTCGATTAATTCATGTACAGATAGGGTAAAGCTCCTTTTATTGTCCACAGGTTAACTGCCCCCAAATATGTAGCGGCGCTTTTTGCGCCGCTTTTCTTATTTATAAGTCGTCTGCGTCCTGAACCGGCTTTTCTCCCCGGTTCTTGGGTTTTCCGGTGTAGCTGCCTGATGGGTCTAAATGGACGTCGGGTCCGTTAATTACATTTCTTGCGGCCTCCATTGGGTCGATTGCTGTTGGTTTTTGTTCGCCATATTGTTTTTCATCTATAGACATAACAGTCACTCCTTAGTTGGGATACTACTATTTTTCGTATCATAAGGAGTAATTATACTATTTTTCCATCGGTTTCAAGAATAATTCTCGCGTAGATAGACAGAGATGTGAGGATAAAAGGCAGAATAAAGATGATAGGGATAAAGAAGGGAAAGAGCAAAAACCATAATGTAAACGAAAGTATAAGTGCTGTCAGTCTTCGTTTGTGCTGCTTCATTAGGGAGACACTCAAGGAAAGGGCTTTGTTTATACCGATTTCATCGTCTAGAGCTATTAAAAAGTAGGTGAGGAAATATCTTAGTGCGATGATAATCATAAATATTCCCGCCAGAATAAACAAAACAATAGAGACAGCATAACCAAAGGAAGCAAGGGATTTTATAAGCGGATCGGAAAATCCAAAATTGATAAGATCAAAGCTCATTACAAAAGAAGGAATAGAAAATAATAAAAGTCCGTAACCGAACAAACGCAGAAACAGCATTATAGCGGCAGCATAACAGCGCAGTACTCTTTTGGGTTTTCTATAAATATAAAAAAGCTCTCCCGCCTCTACAGGCAGCCCGCCCGCCAGTTGATAAAAAAACCGCAGTGTTCCCAGTATCAATGGCATGGTAATAAGAAAAGAGAACAGTCCAATCAGCACTGAAACAGACAGAGAAACGCCTATATCGTAGAGCTTTGCTGAGGAAAGGCTTGTAAATGTAAAATCTATCTCTGATATATCCGGAATATGGAACAGGGTTTTAATAAACACATCCAGAAATTGAAAAAACAAAATAAATGCTATTAGGATAACCACAATGGCAATACCTTTAGAGAGATTATTTTTAAGAGCCAGACGAGCGTTT
>CAYSTR010000232.1:0-5030 GCA_964433745.1 uncultured Oscillospiraceae bacterium
TGTAGGCGGGAGACTCGGCAGAAAAACTAATGCATGGCTGAAAAGAGCCGCATAAACGCATCTTATATTTATAGGAGTTAGTATATGAAAAAAATTAAAGCAGTAATATTTGACTGGGCAGGCACAACGATAGATTACGGCTGCATGGCTCCGGTACAAGGATTTATAGACGGCTTTCGTGAGATAGGATACGAAATAACAAAGGAAATGGCGCGTAAACCCATGGGGCTTCCAAAGCTCGAGCATACTAAAGCGATTGCCGCTATGCTGCACAATAGCATTTCAGAAGAGCAGATTAATAAAGCGTACGAGACCTTTGAGAGCACACTGTTTGAGAATCTTGAACATCACTGTGATGTAAAGAGCGGCGTTTTGGAAACGGTAGAGAGACTGCGCCAATCGGGCATAAAGATAGGCTCTACGACAGGATATACATCTAGGATGATGGAGATAGTACTGCCCATAGCGGCGAAACAGGGCTATTCCCCCGATTTCTGCATAGAACCCGACAAGGCGGGACGAGGCAGACCTTATCCCAACATGATATGGCACAATCTCATGCAGTTTAACATCGCCGATCCGAAAGAGGCGGTCAAGGTGGGGGATACAGTTGCCGATATTGAAGAGGGCAAGCAGGCGGGTTGTTTTACAGTCGGGGTGATTATGGGCTCATCCGAACTGGGGCTTACAGAAGATGAGGTTATGCGTCTGACCGAGCGGGAACTGGAGCAGAGAAAAAGTGCGGTGCGTGCGACATTTTACAAAGCGGGAGCGGACTATATAATCGACAGTATAACAGAGCTTGTTGGGGTAATAAATGATATAAACAAGAAACTATCAATAAACGCAGAACGTCTTTTACTTACACCCGGACCGCTTACCACTAAAAATTCAATCAAACAGGCCATGCTAACCGACCACTGTACATGGGACGATGAATATAAATCGCTCACTGTATCTGTAATGGATGACATCACCGATATATCCGCAAACGGCGATTACGCCACCGTGCTCTTACAGGGCAGCGGCTCATACGCTGTGGAGTCTATGATAGGCTGTTTATGCAAAAAAGATGAAAGGATTCTATTACTAGTTAACGGCGAGTACGGTAAGCGAATGATTTCGATTGCCGATTGCAGCGGCAAAACATTTGAAGTTCTCACCTTTGACAGTACCGTTCCCATTGACATCTCGGCAGTAGAGGAAAAATTAAAGCAGGACAAGGACATCCGCACGGTAGTTTTTGTTCACTGCGAGACCACAACAGGTGTATTAAACCCTCTGCCTGAAATTACAAGGTTGGCAAAATCCTATGGTAAAACCGTACTGGTGGATGCCATGTCCAGCTTTGCGGCTTACGATATAGACATGCCGGGACTAGAGATAGATGCTCTCGCTGCCAGCGCAAACAAGTGCTTGGAGGGGCTGCCCGGGTTGTCCTTTGTCATAGCAAAAAAGGACTTAATTGAACAAAGTAAGGGGCAGTCCTGCTCTCACTGCCTTGATTTGTATGATCAATATCAAGGGCTATATGCCGGGGGCGGGAAGTTTCGCTTTACCTCCCCTACTAACATACTGCTCGCTCTAAGACAATCTATTGATGAATATAATAAAGAGGGCGGTTTACCCGCTCGTAGTAAACGGTACAGGGAAAACCATTCCATGCTAACCGAGGGGCTTTCCTGTCTTGGTATAGAGCCCATCGTAGCAAAAGAGCATCAATCCTATATAATTACAACCTTTGCACTGGGTAAAATAGACTTTTCTAAAATGTACGACTCACTCAAACAAAAGGGATTTATTATCTATCCCGGTAAGCTAACCGAACTGCCCACATTTAGACTGGGTAATATAGGGGACATATACCCGGAGGACATGAGACGCTTGGTTCTTGCCATAGAGGAGTATATATCACATGAGCAGTCTTAACATTAAAGAGGGGGATATCAATCTCACCTCTGCACGCCGTGCATGGCAACACAGTATGCTGGACGATGATACCAGGGCACTCCTGGAGCGGGACAGTAATGTTTTTCTGCATCAATCCATGTCTACACCCTGTCTGAATGCTCTTTCCTCCTGTGAGGGCGCATACATTACCGATGTACAGGGCAGAAAGCTTTTAGACTTTCACGGTAACAACGTCCATCAAGTAGGTTTCGGCAACCCAGCTGTGAAGCAAGCCATAATAGAGCAGCTGGAGACCTTGCCCTTTTGTACTCGCAGATACACAAACGAACAGGCGGTAATGCTTGCCGAGAAGCTTGTGGAGCTGACACAGGGTCTGCTTCAAAGGGTATTGTTTGCTCCGGGAGCGACATCTGCCATTGGAATGGCTTTGAAGCTTGCGCGTATCGCAACCGGTAAGCACAAGACACTTTCATTTTGGGACAGCTTTCACGGTGCTTCGCTGGATGCTATTTCGGTGGGCGGAGAGGGCGTTTTCCGAGGAGGTATAGGTCCGCTTCTGCCGGGATGTGAGCATCTTATCCCCTACAACAGCTACCGCTGTCCAATGGGAGACTGTGAAGTATGCAGATTAAAGTGCCTAAAGCAAATGGAATATATTTTAGAACGAGAACAAGACATTGGTGCAATTATTATTGAGACTATCCGCAATACCGATGTTCAGATACCGTCTGTAGAATATTATAGGGAGATACGCAGACTGTGTGACAAATACGGTGTTCTCCTAATACTGGATGAAACAGCCATATGTCTGGGACGTACCGGTGAATGGTTCGCCTACCAAAACTATGGAATCGTACCGGACATGGTGGTGTGCGGTAAAGGGCTTGGAGGCGGTATAATGCCTCTGGCGGCTCTTGTTGTAAAGGAGGAGCTAAACTCTGCCGGACATGTTTCATTAGGGCATTATACGCACGAGAAAAGTCCGGTTGCTTGTGCGGCTTCAATAGCTGCTATAAAATACATTGAGCAGCATAATTTACTGCAAGCGGCTCAGACCAAGGGGTACTATTTCGGGAAGATTCTTAAAGCCATGGGAGAAAAATACCCTTTTATCGGTGATGTGCGCAGCATCGGACTGCTTCACGCCATTGAGCTGGTTACAGATAAATTAGCCAAAACACCGGGCAGCAAACTCGCGGAGACGGTAATGTACGGTTGCTTGACCGACGGGCTTTCTTTTAAAGTGTCATCCGGTAACGTCATTTCACTATACCCTCCATTGATAGCATCGGAGGAAGAACTAGGACGTGCAGCATCTATTATTGAGGACAACTTAATTAGAGCTTTGCATTACACAGTTTAACCTCATTATTGTTACATCCTCCTACGAACGGCGGGGCTATGCAGATAGACCCGCCGTTCCTTTACCTTAATATTACAAAAATATTAAAAAAATTTGCATGAATGACTAAAGGAATACTATTAAACGGCATAACTAAGCCAATTATCACTTATTAAACCATCTGACACAAATATGACATACTTTTTACCGCCGCTTGCTGTTTATACTTATAGTCTTTTGATATACTGGATTCATCGTGGTTGTACGATAAATAAACAAGGAGATGAGAAAAACGATGAGACTGCTTCCAATGAGACTGACTTCCCTCCTCCTCGCAACAATCCTATGTATCTCTATCTTTAGCGTGACCGGATTTGCTTTAGATGAGCCGGTTGCAACAGGAACTATCGGACTTACACTGGATGAACGAAATTCCGTTATCAGCGGCAACACATTTACCGGCACCGTTTACACATATGATGTAGGCGGAAGTGACGCGTTTGACATCACATTCAGCTTTGATGCTGCCGCATTTGCAAAAATTGAGGCTGAACCCACAGAGGGTGTCACAATTCTAGCCAGCAAAGCATATGACGACCAGTTCAATGTAGTACTTATGGTTGACCCCGAGGTTGCTAACTATTCCAATCTATTAAAGCTTAATGTTACAGCGGGTACAGACGAGACAGTAGGAACAATCTTCATATCCTCCGCACAAGCAGCAAAACAAGGCGGATTTGTCTCTCTTAATATTGCAGGAGACAACGGTAATGTAAGCATCATTCCTGATGGTGTACTGGATGAGTTCGACATTACAACCCTGTCTATGGCTATGACCTTCTATCTCTTTGACAAAAACTCTCCCAACTGGGCAAAGGCAGCAAAATATGACCTTAACGGCGACGGTGTTATTGATCTAGAGGACTATATTAAGATTGCAAACGCCATTATCGATTCCGAAAAGAATGTTACCTTGAAGTTCAATGACGACGGCAAGTTTAAGATTATGCAGATGTCCGACTTTCAAGATAACCTAATTGTTATAATAAAACCCAGTGTTAATGCAAAGAGCATAAAGCTCATGGAAAAAGCACTTGATACAGAAAAGCCAGACCTCGTGGTCATGACCGGTGACCAGGTAGGCGGCAACATGGACGCAAATCAGCTTAAGGAAATGATTAAGCAGATGGTAAAGCCGATGGAGACAAGGAAGATTCCTTGGATGGTGACATTCGGCAATCATGATGAGGATGCTACCACCGCATTAAACTCCGGATGGAACAAGATTGAGCAGTTAGCTTACTACAGAAGCTTCCCCTCCAATGTAAACCGCGCCAGCATGAGTGGTGTACAAGGTTTTGAGCCTAATAAAAAGAATACGTTTGCTGTAGGCGATATGTACGAGCTTATCTATGACAGCATGGGAAAAAATCCCGTCTTTAATGTATGGGCGATAGACTCAAATCGCTATGATCAAAGCGGCAAGGGAATAGGCGGGTATGACTGGATTCGTCCGGAACAGATTACATGGTACTCAAAGACCTCTGCTATGCTTGAAGCTAAATACGGCAATAAAATTAATTCCTTAATGTTCTATCACATTCCGCTGCCTGAGTGGAGCAAAATGTATGCTGAAAAGGACAAGTTCGGTGTAGTAGGCGAAAAGAATGAAAACGAGTGTCCGGCGAATGTCAACAGCGGTCTGTTTACAGCGGCTCTAGAGCGCAGCGATGTACTAGGTATGTTCGTAGGACATGACCATGTAAACGACTATATG
>CAYSTR010000233.1:0-5028 GCA_964433745.1 uncultured Oscillospiraceae bacterium
CAGCCCTAACAAGCTGACTTTGCGGCAGCAAAGTCCCTGCTTGCCAAGATTATCATCGTGTGTGGATAAATCTTTGTGTTCGTAACAAAAGAACATGATAGTCAATCACCACAGCGGCAAACTTATCCCCGCTTCAAAGGTATTTCCGTGAGGCTTAATATCCAACACTCCGTCATACTGCTCTAATATCCTCCGCACCGATTCTAAACCTATGCCGAAACGCACTTCGTCCGATTTTGCAGACATCAGCTTACCTTCTTTTTTTCTAAGCACACCGTCAAAGCTGTTTTCAATCAATATAAACAGCATACCTGCTGTTGTTTTGCTTGAAAAATATAAAAACCGTTCGCCGTCTTTCAATCGACAACAGGCTTCGTAGGCGTTTTCAAGCAAATTACCAAGCACGGTGCAAAGCTCCACGTCACTAAGTGGAAGCTCTTTCGGCAGAGAAATGTCAATCTCCATATGAATACCTTGCTCCTTTGCAAGCGCAAAATAATATCTGAACAGGGCGTCTGCGGCTATGTTATCGGAAAATGCAATATGCGGCATACTCCCGCCGTTAAAATTACTGTCAACCTGTGTCAAATATTTACGCACAGACTCATCACCGGCCTTCTGTGCAAGCCCATCAATGGCTACGATATGCTGTCTGAAATCATGTAGCAGACGGCGGTTTTCATCGGCTCGCTCAGATAATTGATGCGAGTATTCAACCTGCATGGCAAGCTGACGGGTGACTTGTCGGTGTTCTTCAGCGAAAGCAAGGCTGTATGAGTACGAGCGAACCATATCACGCCACAAAATGTAGCCGACAGCAAACACAATGGCAATACAACCCCATTCCAAAAAAAAGCCGCCGTAAACAGGCTCGTAAACGGGAAAAATACGGTCACAAATGATTGCGGCGGCAAAGACAACGGCGGCATATAACAAGGGTCTGCCGTAGCTGTCCTTCACCTTTGCCGAAGTCCAAGCGGTAACAAGCAGATAAGCGGAAACAATCATCTTGTAGCCGAAAATCAACCAAGAAAAGCACTGTATGACAGGCAAGCTAAGTTCGGCGGCAAGTAAGCCGTAGCAAAGCACTGTGCCGCCGAAAATAAAGGCTGTTATATTTGATATTTGTGTTAGGTATTCAGAGGTTTTGCAAATGCGGTTATGAAGCACGATTACGAGCGCTATGACAAAATAAACACTTGCCGTTTCAAGCGCATACCACGGGAAAACAGGCATAGCAAAAACCGTATGGATTATCTCGTATGCCACAGAGCCAACCATGACGACGCAAAGCAAAGCAAACAAGATTGCGTTCTTCTCGTTCATGCGGACACCGAGAAACAACGCAAGCAAGGCTACTATAATTACAACCGTGCTTACGACTGTTGAAACCCCCATTTTTCCGTTCACATAAGCATTAACCGCTTCGTATGTGCCAAAAGCGGGCGGATAAATCATACCGCTGTAAAAATGGGAGTAATCGCTGACCGCCAAGATGATCAGTACATCGCCGGCTTTCTCAAAGCTGACCATACGGTTTTGTGTTACATCTCTATATTCCTCCCTGTCGGGATTACCCATTTCCGCAAGCAGTTTTCCGTCCGCATACATGCGATATGCAGAGAAAATCTCCGGCAGTTCAAGCGTATAAACAGCCGCTTCATCGGGCAGACGCAAACGCAATACGTATGTACCGCTTCCGTGTACCTCGCCGGGGTCGGCGGGATTGGTGAAATAAGTCTGCTCACCTATGGACACATACTCCATATACCTTAGTGGATTACCGCTTGCAAAGTCCTGCGGTGATAACAATACATTGGAATAAAACGCCCAGCCATGCCAAAGGAAACGTAGGGGTGTTGCCGACAAATCCTTTTCCGACAACACAAGAAGCCCGTCAAGTGGCTGTATGCTTTGCCCCCGGTATTTATTATCGTATCGGTACAGCGCTGTGAAAAACACAAAGGCCAAAAGCACAGCCAAACTAAAACTGATTATTCTTTTAACCATGTGCTTGTTTATTTCCTCCACCTACGCTTTCTATACAGCAAAACACCAGTGCCCGATGCGGTCAGTGTTATACATGAAGCCACGGTAAGAAGTTCGGCTTGATTGCTTGCTGTTTTTTGCGTAGATGTTGCGTTTGGCACTATTGTATCCGCCACTCTTGTTTCATTATCCGGTTCTGTCGTATCGGTTTCTTTTGTGACCTCAATCGGCAATGCGGCAATGGCAGTATTTTCATCAGCTGTTTCCGCAATGACATATTCACCCACACTGTCCACTACGAAGGTCACTATTCCGTATTCGGAGTCATAGCTACCGTCACACACGAAAGCAGACTGCTCATTGTGCAACGATAAAACCGTCCCTGATTTTGCTTGAAATGGTAACATCACTGTTGTATTCGGCAGTGCCGAAACCTGCACATCATTAACGCTTACGGAAAACGAAAATGCTGTATCGGATTTCCTTTCTATGACAACAGTAAATTTGTCGCTATCCTGTACGTTAAGTGCCGACAAAGCTGTATCCGACAACGTTACCATAATACCCTGCTTGGCAAACTGCACCGATCCACCGCCTGTTTCCCGCATAAGCCGCAGCCGTGTACCCGATATAATGTCGTAGGTTTCGCCGATACTCTCCATAAATGCGGGTGTAGGGCTTGGGACTGTTGTTTTTTCATCTTCCGTTTTCTGCTTAACCACTTCCTCCGGCTTTTGTGTTGGTGAGGGTGTAATCGGCAGCGGCGTTGGGGTTGCTTCCGATGTTGTTTCGGGAGCTGGGGTTATTATGGGGTCAAGTGTCGGTGCCGCTGTAGGCTCTGTTGCATATGTCGTTGACGGCTCGGTTATAGGGTCAATTATTTTCTTGGTAATTGCTTCAATTATCTGTTCTGTTATCGTTTTGGCAGCTGGCTCTGTTGATTGTCCGGGTGTTGGTGTTGGCGTTGGTTTCGGTGTTGGCGTAGGTGTTGGTGTTGGCGTAGGTGTTGGTTCTAGTGTGGATGTTGGTTCCTGTATCTGCTCTAGTGTCGGTGTAGGCGTCGGTGTTGGAGTAGGTGTCGGCGTTGATTCCGGCGGGGGTTGTGTCACCGTCGGTGGGGTGAAGCCGTCGCTGTCGCCGCCGTCACGGTCACCGCCGCCATAATTGTTTATCACAAGCGACATCGTAATGCTGTATGTAAAATCAAGAATTCCTGTTTGTCCTCCGTCATAATCAACTTGAAGACGATAGCTTTTGCCCTTCGTTAAAATTCTGGAGTAAAACTTGAGCTGAGATTCGTTAATGTAGCACCATTCTGTTATATCATTCCAGTCGCCACCCTCCTCGGATAGCCACACACTGATTTTCCCCAAATCACCCGGCGGTGTTACCCATGGGAAATAAAAAGCACCTCTGCCCCCAATATAGCAGTTAATATCGGGCTTTCCGGGCGCTTGCACCGAAACGGTAATGCTATATACCGGGAGCGTCAAATCATCGGTAAAGCTCAAATAATCCGGCGCAATTATATATCCGTAAGCGGAATAAAGACCCACAGTATTTAAATCAATCTCATCTGACACAAGGTAGGATTCACATACATAGTCATTGCCATCTTCATCATAACAAGAAACCCTATTCACCATTGTGTTCAAGAAAGCCAAAAACTCCTGCCTGTCTGCTCCCTGCTCCACTGCCATTACATTGACAACCCCAGGTGAATCTATTAATGTGACGACAATCTTCTCTGTCCGCTCTATAATGATAACAGGGACAATAATTTCACGCAAAACCCCATCGCCAAAGCTATAATTATCAGGAGGATGAATTTCACCTACCATGGCATATTCACCCGGGGTCATTATGTCAACGCCCGACCAGTCCCACCAGACTTCAAGGCTTGCCGTGTAGGTTTCACCGTTGGCATCAGTTATTGTGGCATTTACAGCCTGATAATCGTACAAAAAAGGAAGCATATCATATACATGAGTGTATTGCAGATAAGAAAGGGGTTCAAAGCTGCTTAACAATTTGCTGTTTTCAATGGCGGTTATAACGCCGGGTACAGGTTGTTCCTCCGGCGCGGTAGTATCCTCCGCATATACAGACGGAGCAAACCCAAAGCACAAAAGCACAGCCAAAAGCAAGGACAATAGGCGCTTTTTCATAACCCTCTCCTCCTAATACTTCCCATGTGATAATTTCGGTAGGCAGCAACAATCATTTTTTTGTTCCGTATGTTTATCGGCAGCTTATCGCCGTTTTGCAAAAGGAAGCAATCCTCCATCACCCTGTCTACATACTCCATATTGACCAAAACACCACGATAACACATCAAAAAACGTCCGTCACTCATAAGCGGCTCTGTCGCTTCGGCAAAACTCATGTTAAGCGCCAGTGTTTCGTCCGTGAGGTGCAAAACAGGCTTACGGGCAACATATTCTATGTACATGATTTTGCCTGTATCTATATTTCTTGGGGCTTTATTATGCAAAACTGATATAATCGGCACGGTGTATTCGGCTCTTATATCAGCAAGCTCCATTGCTTGGTTGAAATCTTCTTCAATGAGTGGCTTGGTAAGATAATACACTGCCCTGACCGCAAAGCTCTCCTTCCAAAATTGGTTGGCTACGGTTAAGAAAATCAGCTTGCAGTTGTAATCCTGTCTGTATATCTCCCTTGCGGCGTCGATACCGTTCATGCCGTCCATGTATATATCCAAAAACACAAGGTCATAGCTTTTTGGTTTGAATTGCCGCAAAAAATCCTCGGCGCATTCAAACTCCTTTAGCTCGAAGGGTACTTTTCGCTCGCCCAGATAAGCGTTTATTTTTTCACTCAAAATGAGTCTGTCATTTTGCAGGTCGTCAAGCACAGCGATTTTGATAATACTCACCTCTTTGTATAATACTCCGATATTAATTATACCATAAAGCCTGTTAAATTTCAACAGTCATAAAATGTAAAACTTGGAACTAAACTTGCGACTTAATCAAAAAAACCTGCGGCTTAATCAAATCGCTTGAAAAGCTCTTG
>CAYSTR010000234.1:0-5002 GCA_964433745.1 uncultured Oscillospiraceae bacterium
TCTCCGGTATGGATATCATCGGCGAGAAGTTCAAAAACAACGAGGTATATGTACCTGAGGTTTTGATCGCAGCACGTGCTATGAACGCTGGTATGGAAATACTCAAGCCACAGCTGGCTGAGAGCGGCGCAAAGTCCATCGGCAAGGTAGCTATCGGAACCGTAAAGGGCGACCTGCATGATATCGGCAAGAACCTTGTGCGTATGATGATCGAGGGTAAGGGCATAGACGTTGTGGATCTCGGCGTAGACGTATCGGCTGAGAAGTTCATGGAAGCATATAAGAACGAGGGCGTACAGGTTATCGCATGCTCTGCTCTGCTTACCACCACAATGAGCGAGATGAAGCGCGTTGTAGACATCTTCACCGAAGCAGGCCTGCGTGACCAGGTCACCATCATGGTTGGCGGCGCTCCGATCACCCAGAGCTTCTGCGAAAATATCGGCGCAGACTACTATGCAGCGGACGCGGCTTCGGCAGCGGATATCGCTAAGCAGGTACTTACAAAGGCTTAATAATAATAGATAGATATACATAAAAAGGGATATTGTTGGTCAGTGATGACCGGCAATATCCCTTTTTATATAGTGTTCGTATGTAAATCAAGACCAGTCGTTTGCCGTCGAATCTAATAAGCAGTGATAGATGTTTGGTGCATTGTATGGTAAAATGTTTTCATTTATTCAAAGAATCTATTCAACAATGGGGGCGTTATTTTGACAAAAAAGCTACAAACTGCAATAAGCGTATTATTAGCACTGACATTGATCATCTTTCCGACAACCTCGGCTATGGTGGTGAGAGGGGAAACAGTTTTTAATGAACCCGAGCCACAGGCTTTCTTCCCAGAAGAAGCGGACGAGCCCGAGGCAGCTGTCTCTGAAACGGTTACATTACTGCCGCCACAGCCCGTTCCCGTTATGCCTTTGGCCGGATTCCCCATAGAGTATAATACGGAACGGAAATTTCAAACGCCTGTTAAAGACCAAGGGCAGGTCGATTTATGCTGGGCTTATTCAAGTGTGGACGCTATGGAAGCGTCTACCTATAAAAACTTGGGTGCACCCATATATTTTTCGATTAACCATATTACGCATGCGACAAGTAACGCCGGAGGGAACACTTATGGATATGGCCGCTCTCCAAGCTCCGCCGGACATCAAAGTATGGTAGCTTCTTATCTTATGAGGGGGAATATAAACGGTGCGGTGGATGCGGGAACAGACCCTATATCCGAACGACCCTTGAGTATACCATCCCGTGATGTATCATTAACAGCCGCTATCCCGGCAAAGTACTTTATTCCGGGTATTTATCAAATAACTGATGCCGGCATGCCCTCAGCAGCGCGGCTTAACATTGTAAAGCAAGCACTTATGGATTACGGTGCCGTTACCACCAACTTTCCGGCACCTCAAGGAGGAGGCTTTAACGCGACGTACAGCAGCCTGAACGGAGGCGGCGGCGGCGCTCATTCGGTTACCATCATTGGTTGGGATGATACATATGACAGAAACAAATTTAACAACCGACCGTCCGGAGACGGTGCATGGCTTGTAAAGAATTCTTGGGGAAAACTGTGGGGAGACAATGGATATTTTTGGGTGTCTTATGAACACGACGTCGCAACAACAGAATGTTTTGTTTTCGAACCGGCGCGGTCGCTTCCCACAGATATAAAGTTATATGAAAACGACATTCCCGGAGTGTGGGGATATTATACGCCTGTATATTATGGTGCCAATATTTTTAATGCAAGTGACCCGGGTGAGATATTGACGGGTATAAGGGCTTTCTTTAACACACCCAATGAGGAAGTTTCGATTTATTTCATTCCTGATTACATGGGTACCGACGATTTGCAGGACATCAGTAGTGGGCGGATTCAACCCTTGGTAAGATATGCTCCGTCAAAGGCAGGATTTCACTCCATACCTGTGCCCATTGAAAAGCAACAAGCCGTGGGTAAAAGCTTTGCGTTGGTGGCGTTTTATCCGGGCGGTATAATGCCTATTTCGAGGGATAACAAAGGTATGTCTTATATTTACTCTTTCGGTAGTTGGAAACAGTCCACGTATTCGGCAGGTTTAAAAGGTGAAACAAAATCCGGGGATGCAGTAACCTACAGTATAATGGCATCGGGAGCTGTTTCCTTTAACGAGCCGGAGTTTGTATATACGCGGCCGCCTGAAAAAACTGTCACGATTACCAACACGGGCCGGGCTGCTGTTACGCTAAACCAAATTACCGCTCAAAAATACGAGATAGGTGCATTATCTAAATCCAGTATTTCTCCCGGTGAAACCGCTACATTTACTGTCTACCCAAAACCCAATTTACCTTTGGGTGAAAACAGCGAAACGATTACCATAACTGGTAGCAATGGGGTAAAGTCTGTTGTAGAGGTGAAATATACAAAGGCATGGGGCACATTATCTTTTACCAATCATTTGGCAGGGTTTACATCGGCAGAATCAAAAACCGTCACCATCACTAATACAAGCAAGCAAGCGATTGTTCTCAATCAACCTACCGCGAGCAATTTTGACATTGGCCCGATCTCGGCAACGAATGTACCGGCCGGAGGAAGCGCAACCTTTACTATAAGCCCCAAGGTGGGTATACCCGTCGCCATTTATAACGAGACCATCAATATTACCTGGGACAGTGGCGAAACCACGGCTTTTATAGCCAATGTACGTGTAGACAACCATGGGCTTTCGATTGAGCATCTGGGAGAACCGTTCGGCCCATTTTCGGTTGGGTACGGGTATGTAAACCATCAAACCTTTAGAGTAACCAACACAGGTTTGGTGAGTCTCAGGATTATTGGTTTGGACTATACTATTGGTAAATTGGATTTCCGTGCAGGAAGTTGGAACAGTAGCGAAGTGATAACTCCAGGCAGTTACAAAGACTTGGGATTCGCACCCAGCGGCAGTCTTCTAGAAGGTGATTATACTCCCTCCATAACTATAATAGCGACGGAACATGATACTGGATTAATTGAAACAGTACGCGCAACCTGTGAAGTACCATTTACCGTTTTGCCCGCAAACCAAGCTATGCGAAAAGTGGAGTTTACGGGATTAAGCCATTTTGGCGTCCGTAAAACGGGGTATACTCAACCCACTGCACAAACCATTACTATGACGAATAACAGTACCACGCAATTAAAATATTCGTTTAATCGTGACGCAACTGTTGCAAATAATCTTGTACCAAGATACTTCGATCTGACAGGAGTAGGCTGGACCATAAACGGATGGGCGAGTGCTTCTATCGGAGGAAACCGGCAAGTCACGGTACGGCCAAAATCCGGACTTTCGGCAGGCAGCTACAGCGAAACATTTACTTTATATGATCAAAATTCAAATCTTCCTGCGGGAACCTTTACTGCGGAATTCATTGTTGCCGACGAATCGGTTTATAAAATCAAGGCATCGTCATTGGCACCTTTCGCTCCGATGATGGAGGGCAGCACGCCGCCCGCAGCACAAACTGTGACCATCTCTAACATCGGTAACGAACCGATTACGCTAACACAACCATCCGCCACCGACTTTGACATAGGCAATCTATCTACAGTCAATTTGCCCGTAGGAGGAGATGCCACCTTCACCGTGCGCCCCAAAAGCGGATTATCTGCCAAGGAATATGAGGAAATTATCGCCATAAACGCAAGCAACGGAGAGTCCGTTTCGGTGACGGCAGCGGTCAACGTAGCACCGGTAAACACGACGGCGTCTGCTATTGCCGCAACTGCTTCGGTATCCTTCGGTACTTTGGTATATGGATACCTTCAGCCACCGCCGCAAACCGTAACCGTCACAAATTTTGGCGCAACCACCATAACCCTCTCACAACCTACTTCGCTACGGTTTGAAGTAGGACGCCTTTCAACGGAGAGGCTGGCTGCCGGGCAAAGTGCAACGTTTACCCTACGTCCCTACCCCGGTCTGTTTGTGGCTGACCACGACGAAACTATTGTTGTACGTGGAAGTAATAATGCCAATGTAACGGTAAACGCGCTTTTCAAAGTAGCGCCAGCCATCACATATAATATGTCGGTAACACCGCTATCAGCGTTTGACGACCTGCAACTGGGCTACACCGAAGCGGCTATACAAGAAGTGGTTATATCAAATACCGGCACGGGGACCATTACCATTAACCAGCCCACAGCGACGGATTTTGTCATAGGCAACCTCCCGGCCACCACCTTGGCGGCAAATGATGACGCTGTATTTACCGTACAGCCTAAGCAGGGACTGGGTATTGGCTCTCATTCGGAAACCATAAACATAACTGGAAGCAATGGCTTGGTCGGTACCGTTCAGGCGAACGTTACCGTTATCCCATCTAATACCTTTAACATCGAGGTTGCAACAGAAGCGTCTTTTGGTGCCGTGAACGAGGGATATACCCCACCGACGGTACAAACCATCACCATAAATAATATCGGTTCCGGTACCGTTACACTGCGGCAGCCCACCGCCAATAATTACGAAATCGGACGGCTTTCAATCGCAGAAGTGAGCCCCGGAGGCACGTCTACTTTTACGGTGCGGCCTAAAGCTGGGTTGGCAGCCGGCACATATGACGAAACCATTGTAATAGCCGGCAGCAATAACACAAGGGCAGAAGTAACAGCCAAGTTTAAGGTAAACGCAGTGTCTGTTGCACCGACTATCACAGGTGATACGGCTTTGACACTCCAAACAGGCTATATTGGCACGTCGACACACACATATGCGATAACGGGAACAGAGCCTGTCAACGTAACGTTGGACGAAGACTACGGCGGCAAAATTACATGGAATGTCACGACAAAGCGGATAGACATAGCTGCTGGGCTTGGTGCGGGGACTTATACCGTTGTGCTGATGTGCAGCAACGGTACATCGCCCAATGCTACGCTAACATTTGTATTGACAGTAAACACTTCAACAACCGACGTCGCCTTTACGGCAGTTCAATTGGGTGGTGAAAGTGACACAAA
>CAYSTR010000235.1:0-4999 GCA_964433745.1 uncultured Oscillospiraceae bacterium
AGAACTTACATTCAATACAAATACAAGACGAGCTTTTATCAACATAACTCCGCAAGTGGAAGGGGTACTTAAAGAAAGCGGCATTATGGAGGGCTTGCTGCTTGTCAACGCCATGAATATTACCGCAAGCGTATTCATAAATGATAATGAAAGCGGTCTGCACCGTGATTTCGAGCGCTGGCTTGAAAGGTTAGCCCCAGAAAAGCCCTATGACCAGTATGACCATAACGGTTATGAGGACAATGCCGATGCCCATCTAAAACGGACAATAATGGGGCGGGAAGCCGTTGTGGCGGTAACAAACGGCAAGCTGGATTTCGGCACATGGGAGCAGATTTTTTACGGTGAGTTTGATGGTAAACGGCAGAAGCGTGTACTTATAAAAATTATCGGAGACTAGCTGTACAGCGTCTTTATCTGCCAGCATGATGAAAGGGGGCATTTATACGAAAAACATAGTTATTACAGGTTCAACAAGGGGCATTGGGCTTGCTATGGCGGAGGAGTTTTTACGTGCCGGGTGTAATGTAACCCTATCGGGTCGCGGGGATACACTTCCCCATATGGCGGCGCAGAGACTAAAGAGCTTTGCTAGTAGCTGCATCTATATTCCATGTAACGTCCAAAGCAAGGACAGTCTACAGGGCTTATGGGTAAAATCCGCCGAAAAATGGGGGCAGATTCACATCTGGATTAACAATGCGGGACAGAATGCCCCCCACAGATTCACATGGGAAACTGCCGAAAGCTACACCCAAAACATAATAAATACAAATATCACCGGTATGATATTTGGCAGTCAGGTAGCGGCAGAAAATATGCTTAAACAAGGTCATGGCGCGATCTACAGTATGGAGGGCTTAGGCTCTAACGATATGATTCAAAAGAAAACCATTCTGTATGGCACCACCAAGAGGGCATTAACCTATTTCATGAAAGGGCTTGCAAAAGAGGTTGATGGTACAGGTGTAATATCCGGACGGTTGTCTCCCGGTATGATGCTCACCGATTTTATTACCAAAGACCCCAACGGACATGAGAGTGAGGTTATAAAGGATCAGCAGTTTAAGCGGATTTTCAATATCCTAGCCGACACACCCGAAACTGTGGCAAAATTCTTTATTCCCGAAATGCTCCGCAATACCCACAATGATAAGCATATTGTTTGGCTAACGAATACCAAAACCGCTTTTAGGTTTATGACCGCCGGAAACCGTAAAAACAGATTAATAAAGTAAAAAAGGAAGCTGTCATTTAAAATTAATTTAAACGACAGCTTTTTTTATTGTCAGTTACTTTAAAAGCATAAGGGTATGTATCTCAAATGCTTTAAAGCCTATGTCAATTCTGTTGTCACAAATAGGGATATCGTATTCCCTTTCCTCCATCATATTTACCATGTAACAGCTAGAAAACCTATGGGAAATACAAACTGAGGTGTTGGTATTAACCCCCTTGCTCTCATATAACCGTACTATGATAGCCTCGGAGTCCTCATTCATTTTTACTGTTTCCATAATGATGTTTTCCTGCTCTGGCTCTGCAATAAAGGGAATATCTGCATATCCATCGCATAATAAAGCGTCATAAATAAATTCATAGGCTTTCTTTTCCACATCACTGCGAAATAGGTCATTTTCATGGGGATAAATGGCATATGAGAACCGGTGCTCCCC
The DNA here is from genome assembly GCA_964433745.1 of uncultured Oscillospiraceae bacterium. Taxonomy (GTDB): domain Bacteria; phylum Bacillota; class Clostridia; order Oscillospirales; family Ruminococcaceae; genus CAYSTR01. The sequence continues at coordinate 1,677 of CAYSTR010000235.1, forward strand.
TATATCCTGCATTTCGTCCGGATATGTCTGGGAGCGGATGAGATTTAAGCTAATAACACCGTCTTTGGCGTAGTAACCGTATTTGCTCTTGCTTAATATAGCCACGCCATGTACAGAATCCGAAATATCAACCCACTTTTGAGCAGCTACCTCTATCTGCGCATAATCAAGACTTGTATTATTATTCATGGTTCTTTTAATGTGCCCAAAATGTATATCACAGGCTACTGTGTCGGACGAAACTGCAACCGGGAACTCTGCACGCAGCATCTTGTGTTTTTCCTGCCAGTTTACTGTAGTGTCAAACTCCACGAGCGCACTTTCAGAGCAAAGGATAACATCCTGCGTAATCGTTGAACTGCCGTAATGATAAATACTTCTTCTGACCGCCCTCCCATTGGAGGAAAATACCGAAACCTCGCTAGGCACGGCACTCTGCTTTTTCTTATCTCTATAGTTTATGTCAAAGTCCCATGCGTCCCCTATATCTGTAAATACCTTAAGCTCATTTATGGAGTGGGAAGCCTTCACAAGCTCGCGTCCATTTCGTTTATCAATAAGCGAACAGATAAACCCGTCATCCCCAAAGCTGATTCGTACATATTCATTTTCCATTGCTTCTTTTGTTGCAACGATTTCTCCCTCACAAATAACACCGTCGGATATCCGTGCAAAACCCATTGCCGGCACACTGACTAGCACCTCTGCGTTATTAATTCTAGCTCTGACTTGACGCTTCCACGGCAGCGGATTAAACACAGCTAGAACATTTTCGGTACAGATTCTTGACAATGCATTGGAAATAATGCTGTTTACTTCCCCCTCAAGCACCTCATACCGCCGGGCTGTCTCTTTATACACCCGATTAATAGACGAGCCGGGGATAATATCATGGAACTGATACAAAAGAACCTCTTTCCAGATATCCTCCAGTTGCTGCTTAGGGTAACTAACGTGCCTATTAAGATAAGCAAGACAGGAAAGAAGCTCTGCATTATGCAGTAGAATTTCCATCTGTCTGTTGCCTTGTTTATTTGCCGCTTGGCTTGTCAGCGTGCCTTGATGGGTTTCCAGGTACAGCTCACCTTTATAGACCGGATAATCGTCACGGTTTTTATTAAGCTCCTCAAAAAAATCTATTGCAGGTGACGGTTTAACAGGACACAATCCATCCAGATTGGCAATGCGCTTCATCCGCTCCATATGCTCAGGACCCGGTCCGCCGCCGCCGTCACTGATACCATAGAGGGTCAGCGCCTTATCGGACAGTCCCTTTTCCTTATAGCAACGGGCGGCTTTATGAAACGAATGGGGCATAGCGGCACTGCCGTAGGTGTTTTCCGGCGGCATGTGAGCAAGCACCTCACTACCGTCTATGCCAATCCAACGGAAGGTATGGTATGGGAAAGCATTAACCTTGCTCCAGCTAAGCTTGATTGTCAGAAAATACTCACATCCGCATTTGCGAATAATCTGCGGCAGGGCTGCTGTATAACCAAACACATCCGGAAGCCAAAGGGTCTTTATATCCAGTCCAAACTCCCTCTTAAAAAAACGCTTGCCATAAAGAAACTGACGGATAAGAGACTCACCGGACGGCAGGTTTGTGTCGGGTTCTACCCACATACCGCCCTGAACCTCCCAGTGACCGTCCGCGATACGCTTCTTAATCTTATCATATAAAAGCGGATGTTCATCCTTAACCCAGCTGTAAAGCTGTGCCTGACTTGCTCCGAAAATATACCACGGATTGTTGTCCATTAATTCGAGCTGTGTGGAAAAGGTGCGTGCAGCCTTTCGCTTAGTTTCACGAATAGGCCACAGCCACGCCAGGTCTATGTGACCATGCCCCACAGCATAGAAGTTAAGTGAGGCATCCCCGCCCTTAATAGATAGCGCCTTTTTTGTATGCTTCAGAGCTTTAATAAACTCCTCGTCTGTAATGTTACTTAGCTCATTTACAGCCGCTTGCATACTGTATAAAATCGAAGCATATCGGGGGCTTTCACTGTCTAAACAATCCAGTAAATCGTCTAGCACCGAAAGGTCATAATAAAGCTGACGGGCGTTTTCGTTTAATAGGGCAAGCTCACAGTTTACAATACGTCCCTCTCCGGTAAACTTGCCGAACAGGTCATTGCAGCCTGCATCCAGCCAAAAGTCCACGTAATCCTGACCATTAGTGCAGTCGGAAAGCGGGACTACCCTTTTTCCGGGAAGCCCTAATGAGAGGTCATAGGTTGATGTTACGTTTGTAGTACCTCTGACAGGGCAGCCGTCTTTATCATAGATAAGACCCTCACCGCCTATATCCAAAAGTACAACTAAGTTTTCTCCTTTAACATCAGCAGGTATCCCGCCTGTTATATGAAACCAGCCGCAGTCAAACAGCTTTCCCCATACGTCGCCGATGTGATAGGCCCGCATGGCTTCCTTTTCACGCTCTGCAAACGGTACCGGCTCTGCTGTTACACTGCCCTCTATACTAAGAGCGCAAACAGGCTTGTATACAGCCTGTTTGACTAGCTCTGTGCAGCGTTTAACCTGACTTCTTGTGTGCTTAGTAGTATGGCTCATCTATATCTTCCCTTTAAATAAGATTCCAGGTGTTATATACCGCATAAACATTTTCACCCTTAGCTCCGGGGCCGAACTCACATTGAGCTATGCAGCCGCCGTCCTGCCACAATGTGGATTTTACGCCTTTTACAGCTGCTTCAATCTCTTTCACACTGGCAAAAGGCAGCAGGTGCTGACGATCTATTTCACCCCAAAAGGTTATTTTGCCTTTAAACCCAGACATTTTATCCAATCCCATACAGAATAACTGGGAGTTTAAAGCATCAAGCCCCAGTTCTATCAGCTCCGGTATAATGAGCAGGATGTTTCCGTCCGAGTGCATAAACATCTTTTTACCATGCTTGTGCGCAATATCGATATAATCCTTATATAAAGGTTTAAAGATCTGCTTCCATATAGACGGATTGATAAGCAGTGTGTTTTGTGAACCCCAATCGTCCATCATAACAAGGGCATCCACATCGGTTTTAGCCCACTTTTCAAGCAGTCTGCAATAGAAGTCATGCATCTTCCCAATAAAGGCAAGCATACCGGCGGGGGGATCCATTAAATCAACATAGAGCTGTTCTGTACCTCTAATAAACTGCAGCTGTTCAAACGGTCTGGGACACGCTCCTGCAATGACAAATTTATCCGTATCATGACAGGACTTGTTGACAAGCTCCGAATCAAAGGTGAGCCATTCCTCCGGGATATGTATAGCACTGGTGTCCGTCCAATCGTCATCATCGGGGGATATAAGC
>CAYSTR010000236.1:0-4967 GCA_964433745.1 uncultured Oscillospiraceae bacterium
TCTATAATAAGCCTTGGACGAAGTGCCACAGCTCTGGCTATTCCTATCCGCTGACGCTGACCGCCGTAAAACTCATGGGGGTATTTCAAAGCATTATCGGGGGATAACCCGACAATCTCCAATAACTCGTCTACTCTTTTTCTTTCCTCGATTTTAGACAGCTTCTCAAAGTTCCTCAACGGCTCTGCTATTAAATCAAGCACCCTAGCCTTGGGGTTTAATGAGGAGTATACATCCTGAAAAATCATCTGCACCCCCTTGCGGTAGGGTGAGCGATTTTTTCCTATATATTTAGTAATATCCTCACCGTCAAACATAATACTCCCGCTTGTTATATGTGTAAGTCCCACTATTGATTTGCCGGTAGTGCTCTTACCCGAGCCGGATTCGCCGATAAGCCCTAGGGTTTGACCCTGTTCAAGCCGGAAGCTTATCCCGTCAACCGCCTTAACATGCCCGACTGTGCGCCCGAATATGCCACCTTTAACAGGAAAATGCACTTTTAGCTCCTTTACCTCTAGCAGTGACATGTGTATCCTCCTTTCCCGTTATACAGCATCCGAACTATCTTTGAATGAAAAATTCCCGTAACATGAACACAGTACCGTATGTCCGGGGGATATCTCGTGATACTGCGGCGAATCCTCGTGCGCCTCTCTCGGTATCCACGGTATTCTGTCAGAAAACCGGCATCCGCTCCTCGGAAGATTTGCAAGTGACGGCACCATACCCTCTATAACCTGTAGGTACTCATTGTCTAGAGACATCATACCCGGATTTGAAGCCAGAAGAGACCTGGTATAGGGATGCTTTGCAGAATTAAATATGTCCTCCACACGTGCCAGCTCAACAATCTGACCGGCATACATGACCGCTACCCTGTCTGCCAGCTCTGCCACAACACCCAGGTCGTGGGTTATGATGATGACCCCTGTCTTCATCTCATCCTGAAGCTTTCTTAAAAGGTCAAGTATTTGGGCTTGAATTGTGACATCCAGAGCAGTTGTGGGCTCGTCTGCTATGATAAGTGACGGCTTGCACGCCAGCGCAATAGCTATCATAGCTCTCTGTCTCATACCGCCCGACAGCTCATGGGGAAGCTGTGAATAGGAAAGCCCAGGGTCAACCATACCCACATCATGCAACAGTGAGATAGCACATTCCTTTCGGGATGCAGCGTTAAAATCGGTATGGAGAGCAAGACTCTCCTCTATCTGTGCTCCTATCTTCATAAGTGGGTTAAGCGCAGTTAGAGGGTCTTGAAATATCATACCCACGTCCCTGCCCCGGATCTTATTTAATTCATATTCGCTTTTAGTCAGAAGCTCTTCGCCCTTAAACTTAATACTGCCCTCAACTCTGGCTAGGGTTGCCTTGTGTAAACGCAGTATTGATAAGGCCAATGCACTTTTACCGCAGCCAGATTCACCGACTATGGCAAAAACTTCATTTTGCTTGACACTAAATGAAACACCATCCACTGCGGCAAAATACTCTTGTCCTATCTTAAATGATGTTCGCAGGTTATTTATCTCAAGCAGTTCACCGCCCATAAAGCATTCCTCTCGTTAAATATTAAGTCATATATTACTAATTATTCTTGACAGATTAAGGATAAGATGATATTCTAAACTCACATTTTACTAAGTGAGGTATACAATGAATCTTTTTGAGCTTTCAAACCTAACATTTACAGAAGAACTAACAAATATTCTTTATGAGCAAAAAAACATAAGAATAGAAAGAATTGTCAGTACCGGTCAAACTACAGACTGGTATAATCAGGAAGAATCCGAATTTGTTTCTCTTCTGAGCGGAACTGCAAAAATAGAGTACGAAGACGGATTATTGCAAGACTTAATAGCCGGGGATACGCTTTTTATCCCAAGTAATAGACGCCACAGAGTTTCATTCACCAGCACAAATCCTCCATGTGTCTGGTTGTGTTTTTTTTGGAAATAATTATTATTTTTACAATAAACCTATTAAATAAAGAAAAGCTATTGACATTGTATACTTTTATGGTATAATTAGAATCAGAATTAAACCTTTAAAAAGCGGTATAATAAAGACGGAGGGAAAGAAAATGAAAAAATTTGTTTGTACTATTTGCGGTTATGTTCATACAGGGGATGCGGCTCCATTATCTTGTCCACAGTGCAGCGCACCAGCTTCTAAGTTCAACGAGCAGTCGGTAACCAAGCTTGCATGGGCTGACGAGCATTTTGTTGGAGTAGCTGAAGGTGTTGATCCGGAGGTTGTAGAGGGCTTAAAGCTCAACTTTGCCGGAGAGTGCACAGAGGTTGGTATGTATCTTGCGATGTCACGTGTTGCCGATCGTGAGGGATACCCCGAGGTTGCAGAAGCATATAAGCGTATTGCATTTGAAGAGGCTGAACATGCCGCTAAGTTTGCAGAGCTTTTAGGTGAGGTTGTAACATCTAGCACTAAGAAGAATCTTGAGCTGCGTGTTATGGCAGAGAACGGTGCATGTGAGGGTAAGAAATCCATTGCAGCTAAAGCTAAGGCTTTGGGTCTTGACGCTATTCATGATACTGTCCACGAAATGGCAAAGGACGAAGCCAGACATGGCTGTGCGTTCCAGGGGCTGTTGACACGTTACTTCAAGTAAGCGATTGGTTACGTCTGGGTACAATAGGATATGAAAATAGAGCCTGTAATGCCGCTGATTAAGCGGGATTGCAGGCTCTATTTCGTGGTGGTACATGAGATAGGTGTGGCTGCGGATCATGAATTATTCTTTATCATATTTTTCTAAATTTTATAAAAATAAAACATATAAAAGAAACACACCCGCACGGACAGTTTTTGACCATGCGGGTGTGCTCTATAGGGTCGTGATTTAAATTAACTGATATATTACTCGATTGCCGCAGATGCTTTATTACAAGCTAATATTGCGGCATATGTTTCGTCTGAAAACTTTTTCTCCCTGCTATATGTATATAACCCATTTTGCTCTTGTTCCACATCATATAGCTGGGTGTAACAAAAACCGCATATCAGCGGGTTTTCGAGCATCGCACTGGTCAGCCCCACATATCGGTCTCGCACTTCGTTTTCCGACATAACCTGTTCTCCGTATCCCCAGCTATCATCGGAATGTTCATTCTTACTCCACCAAGTACCGCCGTATTCGCTGACAAAATAAGGCTGACCGCCATAGCTTTGTTCGTGTCCGCGGGGATCATGTACAGGCTCACCCCGAAGCATTGGTTCTAATTTACTGCGAAAATCAACAGGGTCTTGATTGTAATCATGTATATCATAGATATCGGTTTCTACATGGATGTAACCGCTTGTATCTATGACCGGGCGGGTTATGTCTATGGCTTTAGTCACCCTATATACTATTCGCAGGGCTTCGTCATTTTGCTTGGCACTCCTAGGCGGATATATGGTTTCGTTAAACGGACACCAGCCTATGATAGACGGATGATTAAAGTCTCGCTCTACTATCTCAAGCCATTCGGGCAGAAACGCCTGTATGGCTTCCGAAGAAAGCATATCCAGACCCCAGTTCCCCATCTCACCCCAGACTAAATACCCCAGCTTATCTGCATGATATAGATAACGCGGTTCAAATGTGCGCTCGTGCAGTCTGGCCCCGTTAAATCCAAGCTCAAGGGACATTAATATATCCTGACGCAACGCCTCATCTGTCGGGGCAGTATATATCCCATCCGGATAATAACCTTGATCCAATACTAAACGTTGAAAAATAGAGCGGCCGTTTAAATAGACCTTCTTGTCGCACCACTCAATAGTACGCAGACCAAAATAGCCCTTGATTTTATCTGTACAGGTGCTTTCGCTTTGCAGGGTCATATTAAAATCATATAAAGTACCCTTGCCAATGTCCCAGCACTCGACCTTGCTTAATTTAATAGTAAATTCGACAGTAGAAGAACATAGCACAGTAGTCGTCCCGGTCAAACACCCATTTAGCGAGGTCTCTGTTTTAAGAGTCATCCCTCTTATATCGCCGGCTAGCTTTACCGAAAAATGTATAAGCCCGTTTTTGGGATCGCTTACAGCACGATAGCTGTCTATATATCTATCCGCAACAAATTCTAACCAGACAGTCTGCCATATACCGGTGGTACGGGTGTATAAGCATTCGTATGAGTTTAGGCGGTTGCTCTGTTTGCCGCGCGGTTGATTTCGGGAACGGGCGTCATCCTCTGCATACAGGGTGATTGTATTGTCTCCGGGTACAGCATGAGCTTTAATGTCCAATGTAAAGGATGAGTAACCCCCTTTATGCGAACCGGAATAATGTCCGTTTATCCACACCTCGCAGCTATAGTCCACCGCTCCGAAATGCAGCAAAACACGCCCCGAAAGCTGCTCCTCTGTCAATGTCACCGTTTTTCTATACCATACCGCCGGGATAAAATCGGTGTAACCGATGCCCGATAGCTTGCTTTCGGGACAGAAGGGTACGGTTATAGTCTCGTTAAGGTTCTTGCAGCCGGGGAGGAAATAGCCCTTTTCCTTTCCGCTCTTGTTGAAATCAAAGGAGAACTCCCAGTTGCCGTTTAGGTTAATAAAGCCGTCGCGTACCATCTGCGGACGCGGATATTCACTTCTCGGTATCATTATAGGTCATCCTTTCATTTAAGACCTTTAAGGTCTTTTATACCATGACAGACTTATATATTCATTATATGATAAAAAATAATTTATTCAATATAATGCAGAAATCGACAGTCCTATCAATAAATATAAACAATCATTTCTGTTAATTTAGCAAAAATGGACACATAGAAAAAAACAACAATTTACATTACAGTAATAGCTTGTTATACTAAAAGTGCAAAAAAACTGGAGGAAAAAGGGTGATAGTATGCAAAGGCTCAGCAACACTGCAAAAAAAAATAATCAACGACCCTAAACGTATAAAACAGCGTGATAGTTGGCTAAAAAGGATAAACGGCGACTTT
>CAYSTR010000237.1:0-4965 GCA_964433745.1 uncultured Oscillospiraceae bacterium
AGAACACTGCTTCATGTTGCGTGAGGCCTTCATATAACAGCTTGCGTCTATCCTATGCCAGTTGGCATTATATTGTCCGATACCATATTCTACGCTTAAGGAATCGGAATACATCCTTCCGTCATCTCCGTAGCTTACATAGCAAAGACCGGAGGAACGGTATAGCATTGTCGGGTCGAATATCGTAAACGAGTTAAACCATTGATTGTTCCATTCAAAGAAGCTGCCATGATCCTTTGAAGCCCCTGTGTTGCCTTTATAGCTGTACGGACCGTACACATTGTCCGAAGTGGCATAATGTGAGCCGTAAGACAGGTAGTATGTACCTCCGAAACGGTGCATAGCCGCTTTATCATCCCCGCGATGGTTAAGGTCTAGCTTTCGAGGTGCTTCTGCCAAGCTTATCATGCTGTCGTCGAGTCTTGCGATATAATATCCGTCCGCTTTATCCCCATACGCCCATCTGGGCCCCCCGAATACAATGTAGGGGGTGTCGTCCTCGTCAATAAATATATGAGGGTCATACTCCATTGTAGGGGTTGAACCGTTTTCTATGAGCGGACAACCAAGCACATCACGAAATGGCCCATAGGGGGTATCAGCCTCCAATACACCAATATCATGGTTACCGTTTGAGAAATAGAAGTAGTATTTACCTCTTCGTTCCGCTGCATCACATGCCCAGCACTGTTCAGAAGCACCCATATATGAGTCTGCGGGGTCAATAGTACACATATGCTCAAAGGATACTCCGTCAAACGAGCGCCACACCTGCCAATCTACTATACGGTAGGTTTTATTGTCCTCTTGTAGGTCGTGCCCCATATAAAGGTAGAGTACACCGTCAAATATTCTCACATGCGGGTCACACAAACCGCGGGAAGGGATGATGGGGTTTTTCGACGCTTTGATAATTTCACCCATTATTCACCGCACTCCTCTCTTAAAAGGGTAGCCTTAGCGATTGCATCCTCCCTGTTCTTGGAGGATAGATTAAGCACCGCGCGTGTACCGGCAGGATAAAAGGACGGTACTTGTTCCGGCAGTTCATGTGAGGTGCCGTCAATTAAAAGACCGGGGAAATGTACACAGTCAAAGACCTTATATGACCGCTTTAACACCGGCAGCGTCCTATAGAGATTTATTAGCTTTAGCCCCTTAACCGCTGCTAAACGTTCCCACAGATGCTCTGAATCGGCACAGCAGTGTATACCGATAGCCCCGTATCTCTCGGACAATCCATTAAGCTCGGGTGCAAAAAAATCATCATACATATCAAGGCTCACACTACCGATCTCATCAGCAGACAAGGTTATACCTTTTTTCATATAGTAGTCGGGGTGATGCGCTATAAATTCCTTACCGAACAAACGAAACCATTCGTCTAGGAACTCTGTAAGTAATTCTGTAATCCTTTTGCATACCTCTTTTACCGTCTCAGGTTCATCATACAGTGCCATAAACAGGTCGGTTTTGTCCCATACCTGCGCTAAAATATCCATTGGGCTTTGAATATCGGGAAGCTTTAACACCGCATCCTTACATGTGCGTTTACGCATTGTCTCCGCCATCTCTAAAAGAACCATAAGAGAGGAATCGGCAAGCCTTGGAATTTTTAGTTCTGCTGCTTCCTTTGCATTCTTTACCAGAGCAATAGCAAAGGGCATATTATCCTCGGGACGGTAGACAGGACAGCCAATGGCTTCGGCAAATATCTCTGTACCTGACACCATATTTAAAAACGGAATCTGGTCATCGTCTAACCATTCCGCTGTTTTTACCATCTGCTCGTAACCCTTAACCGCCCAATCGATACGCTCCTTTTTATATTCTGGCCAGAGCGGAGGTATGGGGTTATCTGTATGTTCCCATGGGGTACCGATTATGTAGACAAAGCGTCTCTGACCATCCATGAGACTGTTCCAACCATTCTTTCGGGCTTCTATTTTATCGGTCATCTGTAATCCATCCCTTCACAAAGTGTCCGGCCTAAAACCCATTGATTTTCGGCCGGACTTTCTTTTTTACCTTATTTCTTATTCTTTACCCATTCGTCCATCTGGCGTTGTGCTTCTGCAAGGATAGCATCACTGCCGGCTGTTTTAAGCTTTGTAAGGAAATCATCCAGCGCCGTATCGACATTAGCCACACTGCCTGTATCGAGCATACGAAGCTGTTCCGATACAACAGATGAACATGCCGCTATCTCAGTCTTTACCTTTTCGGGATCAAATACAAAGCCTAAGATACCGCTGGGAGTACCCTTTGAGCTCCACTCCTCAACCTGCTTCCAGATGGTGGGATCCTGACCTTCTTCAACCCAACCATAGAACTGATGTCCGCACGCCCAGTTGGGTATAACCCCGCCGAAGCCGCTGTCGGGGATAGACTTTACTACGTTATCCGAAACCTTAGTGTAGTTTACGCCCTCTACACCCCACAGGAGTGTATTATAAAGCTCCGGGCTCTTGACAACAAGATCATAGTACATAACAGCGCGTTCTTTGTTCTTGGAGTTTACACTCACCGCGGTCAGAGAGGACTGGATAACTGTATTTATAGCCCAACCCGCTGTTGTCTGAGCTGTAACCGCTTCATACTTTTTATCCCATGAATCCTCAGCCATCGCCTTGACGTGGGGAGCCACAAAGCCTAGCTGTGCCGTTCCGATTTTACCCGCCTTTTGGTCGTTGGTTATATTCTCGGTTGAAAGCCCATAGGTGGCAGAGTCATTTCTAATTAAACCATTATCATTAAAGCGTTTCATTGTGTGGCAGTATTCTCTGAATGCCTCTGTAGCAAATTGATTGACCAGAGTAAATCCGCCGCTTTCCAGCTCATACGCTACAGGTACATTACGCCCTGCTACTTCTTCAAATCCGTGGGTAACCAGATAATAAGGCCATCTGTAGTTGCTATCAACCACTGTGGGATAGAAGTCCTTGGGTTCACCGTCACGCATCTTCTGGTACAGCGCCTCAAGCTCTTCCATAGAAACAACACCGGTAGGGTTAAAGCCGTATTTGTCCGCTAAATCCTTTCTTACATAGATGCCCTCTGACATGTTCCAGTTCTGTCGGCAGTGCATTGCATAGATGTTGCCGTTAATAGTAATTGCATCCCAGCCGTAATCGGGTGTGACATCTAGGAGAGTACGTCCATATTCTGTAAGTAGGTCGTTTAGAGGAGCAAATGCACCCTTGCTCACATTGGCGATAAATGAGTTGAACCAGTTTGCGGTAAAGCACAAATCATATTCCTCACCGGAGGCAATTACCATCTGCATCTTTGTTTCATAATCACCGAAATCAATAATCTGCAAATCGACTGTAGCATTAATCTCGGGTTCGGTTAAGCTGTTCATCTGCTTAACTGCACCCTCTTGACCCGACGGGGTCATCTTGGCTGTACTGCCCGGAACATACCATTTCAACTTTACCGCAGAAAGCTGTTCAGCCGACTTGCTCTCGGTTTGTGCGGTAGAGGCAGTCTTTGATTCTCCTCCCGCAGCAGTTGAGCTTTGCGACCCTCCGCCGTTGCAACCGGTAAAAACACCCGCTATGAGAAGACAACAAAGCACGATAGATAAAATCCCTTTGAGTTTCATTAGTTTACCTCCTTATATTTATGCGTCTTGGACGCATATTAACCCTTTAACGAACCTACAACAATTCCTTTGACAAAATACTTTTGAAAAAACGGAAACACAAGCATCATTGGAGCAGTAGCCAGCACACAGGTTGCCATACGTGCTGATTCGTTTGGGAGCTGTGAAATGTCGATGACTATACCAGAGCCTGTGTTGGAACGAATAAAGCTTATATTGTTCATGATGGAGTATAGAAGATTTTGTATCGGAATCAAGCGTCTGTTCTCTATGTATAACATAGCCAGCCACCAGTCGTTCCAATAGATAAATGCGGTAAACAATCCGACTGTAGCAAGAGCCGCTTTAGAGAGTGGAAGGACTATAGAGATAAACGTCTTAATCTCCCCCGCTCCATCAATGCGGGCGGCTTCTATAATCTCAAATGGCAGTGTCCGCATAAAACCGCGCATGAGAAACACATGCCACGGCAATACCACATACGGCAGAATGAGAACAAAAAATGTGTTTTGTATCATCAAAAGCCGTGTAATAACCATATACCCCGCTACAAGACCACCGCTGAACAGCATAGGGATAAGAATAAAGCGTGATAAAAGCTTTGACAGTGCAAAATCCTTTCGGGTGATGGTATACGCCAGTGCGGCTGTTATCATCAGGCTAAAAAGGCTTCCGACAACCGTCACCGAAACCGATACAGCATATGCATTAATAATGAGCTCTGCGCTTTTAAGTACATATTCATATGCTAGTGTCGAAAATAATCGCGGGATAATCGTAAAACCATACTCAACAAACGCCCTCTCATCTGAAAATGATACCGATATAATGTAGATAAGAGGGATTACAAACGCTATACTAAATATAAGAAAGAACAGATTAAGCCAAAACTTATAAGTAAGCTTTACTCTTGACACATGCATACTAATCCCCATTTCTTTTGTGCTTTAGTGCAATTATTAAAACATTGCGCTCTCTTCGTTTATCTTTCCTACGATATAGTTAACCACCAGGATAAGCACACAACCTACTAGTGATTGATATAGTCCCACTGCCGCTGCCATACCTGGTTCCCCCACCTTACGTAGGGCACGGAACACATAGGTATCTATAACATCAGTAGTAGAATAAAGCATGGGGCTGTCCTTTGTTAGAAAGTAGAACATACCGAAATCAGCCGAAAATATTCGCCCGACCTGTGTAATTAGGATAAGCATAATAAGCGGTGTCAGAAGCGGCAATGTGATGTATCGAAGCTGTCTTAGCTTTGATGCACCGTCTATAGCAGCGGCTTCATACAGCCCCTTATCAATCCCCAATAGCCCAGTATAGAAAATGATAGTGGAGTATCCCACATT
>CAYSTR010000238.1:0-4956 GCA_964433745.1 uncultured Oscillospiraceae bacterium
GATCAGACCTCACAGCAGGGTTTTACTGGCCATAGGGGCTACCGGGAGGAACACGCCGGTTTGGAAGGGAATATGTTAGCAGAGAGTTTAAAAAGTAATGGAAGTTGAGAAGATTTGAAAATATCAAGTGGCATATTCGGCGTGATATAGTGTCTCGCACGATATGACCACCGCATCCGTCGTTTCATCGTCAAGGATATCATCAAGACTGTCCTTATATGTAATCCCCAGCTGTTCGCAGCCTTTTTGCCCGCGTAGGGCATCATGATCCCATCCAGCAACAAGTTCGACACCTAAGCTAGGCTCGTCTCTCCACACACCGGCATAGGAAAAGACATGTCCGTGAGCAAATCCGATAATCGATACCCGCGCCATACTATCACACCCTGACTTTTGTGTTATAAATAATTATAATATGTTTCGTGTCGTAAAATGTAAAATATCTATGAATTTTGCTTTGTCCCAAAATTTGCCAGCGGTGACAGTAAAGAGGCATCCTCCAGCTGTTTACTGGAGGTGTGTGTATATATCTCTGTAGTTCCGAGGTTTGCATGTCCTAAAAGGTCTTGCAGCACCCGAATGTCCACCTTGCCGTTTTGATACATGAGGGTTGCACAGGTGTGTCTTAGCTTATGTACCGTAAAGCCGTAGCCCTCCAGTCCCGACCGCTTAAAATAGCTGTCGATAATGTACTCCACCGCTCTACCGGTAATTCTGGTGCCCCTTACCGAGAGAAACATCGCCTTATCGTCCCTTACATGAGGAATGTTCTGTGTTCTCACCCGCATAAAGCGCTCAATCGCCGACAGGCAGGAGGAATTGAGGTATACAATGCGCTGTTTACCGCCCTTGCCAAACAATAAAAGCCGATTTTCTGTTATATGTGAAAGGTTTATCGCTGTAAGCTCGGACAGTCTCATTCCGCAGTTGAGAAACAGTGTAATCATACATAGATTGCGCTCGGCAAATCGGTCGGATGGGTCTACACTTTTTAAAAGCTCTAAGCATTGTTCAAGGTTCAGATATTTAGGCAGTGTCACCTTTTGTTTAGGAAGCTCCAACGTCGCCAATGGGTCAGTCTTTATAATCCCCGCTTTTAGTGTCAGATATTTATACAGTCCTTTCACGGACGACACCTTGCGGGCGCGTGTCTTTGCCTCGTTGCTTCTATAATCAGACACATAACGAAGAAATTCATATGCATCGCTTAATGACACAGATGTGATAAGCTCATTCGTCACGTCGGATATGTCTATCTCGGAGAATGGCTTTTGCTCACCTTGCTTATATATCTTTAAAAACCTAAAAAAGCTCTTTAAGTCAACATAATAGGCATTACAGGTACGAGCTGACCGCCCCTTTATTATCTCGACATAATAAAGATAATCCTTAACAAGCTGCGGCATGTCCGCATATCGCTCTGTTATGTTTTGCACGATACCACCCCGCCAGATTATAACAAATTACTTTTAATACAATATGAATAAATTATTCTGATATGATAAATTAATTGCAAAACGGTTATAATAATGGCAGTATTCCCACTTTAACAATAGAGAGGATAATATATGAAAAACGTATTATTATACAGATTCGCCGTATTGGCACTGTCCTTGACATTGATATTGACATTAGGCTTTGGCACATATGCAAACGATTCCGTAGCGGCAAACGCACAAACCACCGACAGCGCCCGCCCACAGATAAGCGAGGATCAAAAACGCGAGCTTGAGGGCATGTTCGACAAATGGTCAGGGCTTACAGACAAGCAGAAGAATGAAGTCTACAAGCTTCTCGATAAGCAGAATGACCTAAAAGAGAAGATAATCGACAAATACGCAGAGTTCGGCGTGTTTGACAAGACTTTAGCAGAAGAGATGAAGTCAAGATTAAACGAGATGAGCGAAAAGCTTCGTGCAAACGGGCAGATGCCCATGTTCGGTTTTGTCAGGGGATCGCAAAAACCCTCGGGCAAGCAGTTCCAGTAATTTTAAAGGCTGCCGGGGAAACCCCCTTAGCAGCCTTTTTTACGCTATTAATTATACCGGATGAACCTTGTTTGCCGTATCGGCATGTTTGCCGTCTATACCGTACTTCTTGTTTCGGCGGTTCTCGAAGAATTTAAGCGCCACCTGCCCGAACTGTGCGTAGCTTAAAACGTCCTCGTCCTGCTCTAAGAACTCGGCGGGCACCTCTGCACGCAGCTTGTCAAGCTCTGGTTCAATGAGATCGGCGGGACGGCAGTCGATGGGCTTTTCATCGCCGATTATACGCTTTCTAAACTCCGGATCGATGGGTACAGGTGTACGTCCGTACTCGCCGCGTACAAGCCCCTTGAACTCCTTCGTGACGGTCTTATACCGCTCGCCCATAATGACATTGTACACCGCCTGTGTTCCCACAATCTGCGATGTAGGGGTAACCAGCGGCGGATAGCCGGAATCCTTACGCACATTCGGCACCTCACGGAGTACCTCCTCCAGCTGGTCGGATTTACCCGCCTGTTTAAGCTGTGAAACGAGGTTCGAGAGCATTCCGCCCGGCACCTGATATAACAGTGTGTTCGCATCTACACCCAGAAGAACAGGGTTTAAAAGTCCGTTCCCCAGATACTTGTCGCGAAGCTTTGCGATATAGGCTCTTACTATGTCGAGCTTTTTAAGGTCAAGTCCTGTGTCGTACTGTGTACCCATAAGCGCCGCCACCATAGATTCGGTTGCGGGATGGGATGTGCCCAGAGCAAGCGGGGACATGGCAGTATCAATACCGTCCACTCCCGCCTCGATGGCCTTTAGGCAAGCCATAGAAGCAAGACCTGACGTATAGTGCGAGTGAAGCTGAATGGGTATCTTTACGCTGCCCTTGAGGGCTGTAACAAGCTCCTCCGCTACATAGGGGGTAATAAGCCCCGCCATATCCTTAATACAGATAGAGTCAGCACCCGCATTCTCCAGCTGCTTTGCAAACTCTACAAATGAAGCTACTGTGTGAACAGGGCTTGTGGTGTATGAGAGCACGCCTTGCAGATGTGCGCCCTCTTTTTTTGTTGCCTTAATTGCCGCTTCAAGGTTTCTTATATCGTTAAGCGCGTCGAAGATACGAAGAATGTCTATACCGTTTGCCACCGACTTCTGTACGAAGTAGGCGAGCACATCGTCCGCATAGTGGCGGTAACCCAGCATGTTCTGACCGCGAAACAGCATCTGAAGCTTTGTGTTCGGCATATGCTTTCTGATAATGCGAAGCCGCTCCCATGGATCTTCATCTAAAAATCTAAGACAAGCATCAAACGTCGCACCACCCCATACCTCTGCCGAATAGAAGCCCACAGCGTCCATCGCTTCAAGCACAGGGAACATCTCGTCCAGCGTCATACGTGTCGCAATGAGCGACTGGTGCGCGTCTCTTAATACCGTCTCGGTAATTCTCACCTTTGCCATAAATGTCCTCCTAACCGACCACAACCAGCAGGTCGCCCGTGCTGACGGTATCGCCCTTCTTTACGCGTATATCCGCTACTTTACCATCCACCGGGGCAACTATCTCGTTCTCCATCTTCATAGCCTCTAGAATGAGAAGCACTGTCCCCTTCTTAACGCTGTCGCCCTTGTTTGACTTTACAGCGATAATGTTGCCGGGCATAGGTGCTGTAATCTTAGTGCCTGCCGCTACAGGCGCAGAGGCTGCGGGCTTTGCGGCGGCGGGTGCGGGAGCAGCGGCGGGCGCTGCGGGGGCAGGAACTGCCGCTCCCTCGCCGGAAACCTCCTCAACGACTACATCGTACGCCTTACCGTCTACGGTTATGTTATATCTTTTCATATATTCTCTATCCTTTCCGGGTGTTCGTTATATATAAAATGTGCCGTGCTTTTTACGCTTAGGCTCGGTGCGCTTGTTTAATAGAAGCTGTACAGCGCCCTGCAACCGCTCTCTTGTGGCAGACGGTGCTATAACCTCGTCAGCAAGCCCTGCTTCCACTGCAAGGAACGGATCGCACTCATTATTTACATAGTCCAAAACCGCCTGCTCGCGTGTGTAGTCTGACGTTATCTTGTCACCGTACATAAACGCCGCCATGGTCTCCACAGGAAGCGGAGATATCACGGCTGACGGCCATGCATATACCATATCCGCCGATGCATTCTTACCGGCAATGGCAGTAAACGCCGCACCTATTGCATTCCCGATTATAACAGTCAGCTTGGCGCAGGAGCAGTCGGAGTATATCATGGCAAGCTTTGAGGCAGAGCGGATAAATCCCGCCACCTTTTCCTTACCGGTATCAAAGCCATCCGAATCCATAAACGTTATAATAGGCAGAGAGAACGCATCGCACAGTCCCACCACGCGCCCTAGCTTTGCCGCAGCAGCTGCGTCTATCAATCCTCTGCACACCGCAAAGCCCGCAGTAATGCCGCCGATTGTCGCAAGCCCCGCATACACAGCGTCTCCAAAGCCGGAAAACAGCTCGGTCACACTGCCCGCGTCAAACACGCCCCCCACAATATCAGCCGAACCGGTGCTTTCGACAGCCTCACATACAGCATCATTAAGAGCATTGGGCTCGGAAAAATCTGAATACGGTGCACCCGCCAGATTGTTCTGCGGAAGCTTCACAATAAGCTCGCGCACCTTGTCAAACGCCTCGTTTGTATCCTTGGCCCGGATAGCACACACACCCGCCTTGACGGCAGTGGCGGCTGATTCGTCCGCACCGCTCTCTCCCTGTGCCTTGGCTGTAAACGCCGGAGTGAGAAACAGCTCCGCCTTGTCGCACATGATGAGCACATCGGACTCTGCCGCAATCAAGGACATGGTACCGCCGCACACCCCTGCAACAACCGCAATGGTCGGCACAAGCCCGGACAACCTGCTCTGGGCTCTTAAAATGTTGCCGTATGCGGCAAACGCTTTAAGCCCCTCCGACAGGGAACCCCCTTTTGAATCGTATACGCC
>CAYSTR010000239.1:0-4941 GCA_964433745.1 uncultured Oscillospiraceae bacterium
ACAGCTGGGCAGCTATGTGCGGAACGGATAAACGCTGAAGGCATCTAAGCGTGAAACCGTCCTCAAGATTAGATATCCCACTGCGTAAGC
This sequence comes from uncultured Oscillospiraceae bacterium, assembly GCA_964433745.1. Taxonomy (GTDB): domain Bacteria; phylum Bacillota; class Clostridia; order Oscillospirales; family Ruminococcaceae; genus CAYSTR01. The sequence goes on from CAYSTR010000239.1 coordinate 91, forward strand.
AGGTAAGACCCCTTGTAGACTACAAGGTTGATAGGCACAATGTGTAATTGCAGCAATGCATTCAGCAGGTGTGTACTAATCGGTCGAGGGCTTGTCCTTTGTTTCTTAGATTTGTGTGTTTTAGCTGTTTCTCTCTGTTTAGTTTTCAGGGTATTTCCCCTGTTTGTTGTGTTCTGTCCTTGCACTCTGTATGTCTTTTCTAAACGCGGGCTCGTTCCCTATGTTTTAGTTAACACTTACATTCGTGCAACGCGTGCAGGCGCAGCTTGCCCCCGGTCTTGATTACGGTGAGGTTCCACCCGTTCCCTTTCCGAACACGGTAGTTAAGCTCACTCGTGCCGACAATACTTGGCGGGTTGCCGCCCGGAAACTTAGGTATTGGCCGGGACTATTATCCGGCGAATCGTAAAGGTTCGCCGGATAACAAAAAACTTAAAAGGCCCGTTGGTCAAGTGGCCTAAGACTCCGGCCTCTCACGCCGGCAACACGGGTTCGAATCCCGTACGGGTCACCAAATCAAAACACTGCGTAACAACAGCTTAATGGCTTAGTTATGCAGTGTTTATTCATTCTCATTCTATGCCATATAATAACATGGTTTACCACATAAAATACAAAGTTTTCACACACTAGTTGGCTGTCATATCCACATAAACTTAACCTCATGTCGGATGTAGGCTGTACTTACCATTAAATAAAATCTATGGTAAGTTCCTGTGATCGTAATATAAGTATCGGTTGTTAACGATATTCGAATGTCTGAAATTTGGTTGATACTCCCACCCGAGTGATTCTACACAAGTACAAAAGCAACTTTCAATATCTTATTGCATATCCCTAGAATAGATTCTTATTTTTGCCATTTCGCACCTCAGAATAAAATAAAAGCGGTCAAAATTCATATTTTTGGACTTTGACCGTTCGGTTCTTAACTGTTTTAGTGTATTTTGTTTTTTATACCTCATCTATCATTGATTTGTCAACACAGAAAATTAATATATTTACAAAAAGGAGATTAATAAATTTTCCTGCTTTTCTTGACAGATGTTTTGATAATATGTTACAATAAAATGGGAAAATATGAATGGAGTACTAAAATATGAGGATTCACAAAGCTATTTCCGCTGCGGGAGCAGCTTCCCGCCGGGCTGCGGAGGAGATGATTAAGGCAGGACGCGTCAAGGTAAACGGTCATCCCGCTTTTATAGGACAAGACATTATACCCGGTCGAGATGTTGTTACTATTGACAATGATAAAATAGATACAGCAGAAAAGAAGAAACATATATATATCATGCTCAACAAGCCGCGTGGATATGTCACAACATTAAAGGATGAGCAGGGCAGACGATGTGTTGCGGAGCTGGTAGAGGCAGTCGGTGAACGTGTATACCCCATAGGACGGCTGGATAAGAACTCCGAGGGGCTTTTACTGCTCACTAACGACGGTAATTTTGCCAACATTATTATGCATCCGCGCTCGCATATAGGAAAGCTATACAGGGTGACTATTCGTCCCGACATTACAGATGAGCAGGCGGCAGAGCTTGCGGCAGGTGTAATGTTAGACGGTGAGAGAACGCTTCCGGCTGATGTACGTGTGCTTACAAAAGAACCGGGACGCGTGGTGCTTGAAATAAAGCTGTTTGAGGGAAGAAACCGCCAGATAAGGCGTATGTGCGAGGCTGTTGGATTGGAGATAGTAAGACTAAGACGCACGGCGATAGGTCCTGTAAAGCTCGGTATGCTAAAGCCCGGCACATACAGAGAGCTGACAAAATCAGAGCTTAGTGCGCTTATTGAACTGGGAACGAAAGGGTAAGCATATGGAAATGGAAAGTAATATTCACACCTTTATCAGTTGCGACAAGCCATTTGAAAAGAGCAAAACAGTGCTTTTTGGAGCACCCTTTGACGGCACAACATCATATCGTCCGGGAGCGCGGTTTGCTCCCTCCGCCATTCGCAGCGAAAGCTTTGGTATAGAGACATACAGCCCATATCAAGACATGGATTTGTGTGATTTGGCTATATATGACGGCGGTGATTTGGAGCTTCCTTTTGGCAATACGAGACGCGTTCTTACTATTATAGAGGAGTATACCGGATATATTCTGGGCTGTGGGAAGCTGCCGCTTATGATTGGTGGTGAGCACCTTGTCACGCTGGGGGCGGTAAGTGCGGCATATAGACGTAATCCGGAGCTTTGTATAGTACATCTGGATGCCCATGCAGATTTTCGCAGTGATTATATGGGCGAAACGTTGTCACATGCGAGTGTTATCCGCCGTTGTCACGATATATTGGGGGACGGACGCATATTCCAGTTCGGCATTCGTTCGGGTGACCGTCAGGAGTTTTTAGATGCACGCGGTCATGTGTATACAAATATGTTTAACCTTAATGGTATGGATACATTAAAAGGGGCAATAGGTGTGCGCCCCGTCTATCTGACGATTGATATTGATGTGCTGGATCCGTCTGTGTGTCCTGGTACCGGTACACCCGAAGCGGGAGGGGTGAGCTTTCTAGAACTGATGTGGGGTCTCTGTCAGCTCAAAGGTATGAACATAATTGGTGCGGACTTTGTAGAGCTGTCTCCAGCGCTTGATACGTCGGGCACGTCTACTGCGCTTGCTTGTAAATTATTACGTGAACTGATGATGATATTAAAATAGAGGCAAGCAAATAAAGATTGAGTGAACGAAGGGGTGTGAAAAATGAAGAACATTAAAACTAAGCTATTGTTGGTAATTTGCTTGTTAGTGATAGTGCCGATTACCGCAGTTGGCACTACAGTGTCATATCTTATTTATTCGAGTACATACAATTCGATGTCTCGTTCAATGGAAGAGCTTGCCAAAACAAGTGCGATGTATGTATCTTCGGCTATAGATGTCTACAAATCTATAGCAAAGGAAGCAGGCTTGATGGCTAGATTGTCAAATCCCGAAATTCCACCAGTGGACAAGCAGGCTGTCTTAAATGATAAAATAAAAACGAATGGTTTTTTGGGTGCAAATATTACAGACGGTAAAGGAAAAATCCAGTTGAACTCATCCGGCATTCCTGATACCGAATACATTAATATGGCTTTAAACGGCAATGTGACGCTTACCGATGTCGTTTTCAGCGAATATTACAACAAGTATATAGTCAGCGTTGCTGCCCCTCTTTGGGAAAAAGGATTATACGGAACTAATATCATAGGTACGGTTTATTTTGATATTGATCCTATATTTCTATCAAACATCACAAAAGCTATTAGAGTGGGGGATACCGGTGAAGCCTATATGCTGGATAAAAATGGCTTCACGATAGCATCAAACGATGACAATGCTGTAATAAACAGAGAAAACACCATGGAGGAAGCAAAATCTGATAAAACCCTGGAGGGGCTTGCAAAGATTGAAAAGGATATGACAGACGGCAAGACCGGTTTTGGTATATCCGAATACTTTGGTAAAAAACTGCTGTCCGGTTATACGCCGATAGGCTTAAACGGCTGGAGTATTAGTGTTGTCTGTGAGTACAATGAGTTTTTTTCTTCGGCAAGTAATGCGGTCTTAATTACTATAAGTCTTACTCTTTTGGCTATACTTATTGGAGTTTATGTTGCGATTTGGCTGGCAAAGAAACTTACCGATCCCATAAACGAGCTTAAAAAAGCCGCTATAAAACTATCCAATGGCGATTTAAATGTGTCCATCGCATACCAAAGCCAGGATGAACTAGGTGTGCTTGCTGATGCTTTACGTAACGCGACATCGAAGATAGCGGCTTATATATCAGATATTTCATATGCCTCCGGAGAATTTGCACACAATAACTTTATTTTACATCCTCCTGTTGAACCCTTTGTTGGGGATTTCAAGATTATTGAGGATTCGTTTAATCAGTTTACTTATGAGCTATCTTACAGTATCTCACAGGTAAATAATGCCGCAAATCAAATTTCAACCAGTTCCGGTGAGGTAGCTAACGCAGCACAAATGCTATCAAACGGAGCGACAGAGCAATCCGTCTCTATAGAACGGCTCTCATCTAAAATGAAAAATGTTTCAAAACAGATAGGTGATGTAGCTGTTCATTCAACCGATGCAACTAATGCTTCTGCCAGTGCTAAAACAAAGCTTATGGAAGCTATTGAACAGATGAATGAGTTGCTAAAAACGATGACAGATATCAATACCCGCTCATCTGAGATATCAAAGATAGTAAAAACAATAGACGACATAGCGTTCCAGACTAATATTCTGGCTCTAAACGCCGCTGTTGAAGCAGCCCGAGCAGGAGCAGCCGGCAAGGGCTTCGCGGTTGTCGCAGACGAGGTGAGAAACCTTGCTAATAAAAGTGCGGAGGCCGCTAAGAACACTACAGCTTTGATAGAGGGGTCAGTTGCAGCAGCACGGAACGGAGCGGCAATAGCGAACACTACTTCAGAAACACTGTCAGAGGTAGCTAAACGCGCTTCTGTATCGGGAAAGGCAATATCACAGATTTCTGTTAGGATAAATGAGCAGTCCAATGAACTGTCCGAGATAAGCGGTGTTATAGGACAGATTTCAGATGTTGTACATACTAATCTTGCTGCTAGTGAGGAGAGTGTGGCAACAAGCGAAGAATTATCAGCACAAGCCGTTATTTTAAAAGAGATGGTGCAAAGATTTAATGTTATTAAAATAGAATCAGAACCATCTGATATATCACTTATTATACAATAAGTATTATATATGATTTATTACTAGGAGGAATTTAAAATGAGAGCTTTAATCATTGGAGCGGGAGGGGTAGCGGGTGTTGTCGTACACAAATGCTGCCAAAATTCTGAGGTGTTTGACGAAATCATGA
>CAYSTR010000240.1:0-4917 GCA_964433745.1 uncultured Oscillospiraceae bacterium
TATATAAGTCGAGTAAATAACTCATCGTCATTTACCCGACTACTGCGTTTGGGTCTGCATCCTCACTTTCCACCGTGCGCCGTGTACCTTTAAACAAAGCTTCTTGCAAAGCCGATTTATATTCTGCCAACTCATAGGGTGATGTGAGCAGCTCCACTTCCTCCTCTGTCAGAAGCGGTAGGGGTTTATCTTTGTTATGCAAGTTGTGTACCATAATCCCTTGATTGGCAAGTAAGGTAATCAAGTACACAATCTCCTCTAGTGCCATCTCAAAATTGTCCGATTGCAGAAGCTTTTCTCCGAGATTAGAAAGACCACCATAGCGCTTACTAATCTCTTTTACCGCACGTGTGGTTAATATGAGGTTGTACTCGTTTTCGCCAATATGTATAACAGCAGCCCTATCGTTATCCATTATCCGTCACCCTCCTCCGGTTCAGCCGGTTCTTCTTCGATTCCCGCCTGTTCATTGAGCCAGCTTCGAGCGGACTGTTCAGTCGGGAAGATGGCTTCGTCTTTCCACACCCCCTGTATATCGGTGAGCACCGTTCCCTCGATGGTAGGCGTCTGGAATGTTATACTGTCACCCTTTGTCTCCAGCGATTCGTTTGGTACTCCGAACTTGACCTTATGAAGCCATATGGCGCGATAGTTGCGTACATTGTTTTTAAGAGTAGTAGAGTAAAACCCAACGCCGACATATTTACCGCTATCATCACCCCTTGCAGTGAGCTTTTTACCGGAGCCGGCAGTGATGTCTGAAAGCTTATGCCCCAGGATCATCGACTGTACTTCATAGGACAGATGATCCCCGTTTAACGAGAGCTTGCCGGACTTGAACTCCTTGAGGTTTTCTACAATGCGGTTATCGGCGTAGAGATTGCCTTCATTTATTTCTATAGAAATATCCGCTTTAATAGCATAGCTCATGACAATACCGCCGGTATATGTGACGGATGAGCCCGTCTCTTCTATCGGGGCACAAATGAGATATTGCAGTCCAATGGTTGCCAATTTACACGCCTCCTTCTATCAAAAATTCTTTTGCCACATCTAAAACAAAGTGAAAATATCCGGTATCCTCCTCATGCCCGATATATCGTCGGTCGGTGATAACAAAATCCGCATCCAAAAGGATACGGACGATCTTGTTCTTTAGGGATATATAATTCCCCTTTGTAAAAAGGGACAGTCGCACTTCCTGTATTTCTGCATGAGGGCGGTTGTCACCGAACAGAGAAAAGCTCTCGGATAGAGGTATGAGCACGATATATTCGTCAGGCGGTGTGCCGCTGTAGTACCCTGTCTGTACCGGTAGTATGTCATTAAACAACGTAGTCAGCTCGGTTAATATATTCATGACATCTCACTCTCCAACACGGATTTCATCGCAGCAATACATGCAGACTTAGATGCAGACTTTGCTGGGGCTAGAAATGGTTTAGCGGGTTGCCCGGATTTACCGTACTCCAATATGGTAGCGATCTTAGCATTGCTTCCCCCATCCTGACGCGGCTCCGCGAACCCTACCTTTATATTGCTTTTCCCATCACTGTTCTGTTTTACAGGGGAAAGCCCCAGTGCCCCTAACAGCTCGCCTGTGGAACGGCTCTCTTCCTTTGTGTTCTTACCCACCACCGACTGCAGATTTGATCTAACCTTGGAGAGCACCACTTCACCGCCCGCTTCCAGTGCCTTAGCCATGATTACATCGGTACGGTCACCCAAACGAGACAGCTGATTCATGAACTCGTCCGGGAGCACCACCTCAGCCCGAGCCATCAGCACACACCCCCAATATCTCAAGATACATACCCCGATTTCGGACATTCTCCACCGAAAATATATTGTACCGTTTACCATCACACACGATTATGTGTCTAGTGGTTATCTCCAGACCCGGTATGCAGCGCATACGAAACAGCGCGTTCACAGATGTGTTTTGTGCTAGGTTCACCCACTTTTCGGTGGAATTGCGCTGCTCATAATATGCACGAACACTTGCAACAACGTGCTCGCCGGAGGTGACGAAGCCTTCCGCGTCCTTGATTGGCTCGGTGGAGATGATCTCTATAAAGCTTGTTAACTTACCCATACTCATTGCTATACACTCCAATCCCGATCAAGCCGTAAAAGCATATTCGCCGTAGTCCACACCTGCCCCGCCGCTTGCACATTGTCGGCGAAGAAACCCCCGGTGGAGCCATCTCTGCTTTCGTAGAAATGGCTCGCCAGCATTAATATAGCTTGCTCGGTCGTGTGGGACATACAGCGGCTGTTGTAATAACCGCCGGGCAGATGTTGGTACCCTTCTGCATAATTCTGGGCAGCGGCAATGTATGAGAGTAATAAATCATCATCTGTATCATGCTGTAGAATGAGGTTAGCTTTGACCTTGGGCAAGAGCGATTTGTGCTTAGCAGTAATCATTACGCACCCTTCATCTGCAGAACCTTCACCGCTTCCGGCAGAATCAGCTTGCCGTCAACACGCTGGGAGGCGAGGAAGCCTATCTGACCCGTTGCAGCATATAGCTCGTTGAGCCGCTTAAATGCTCTGCCCTGGCGGTCGGCAATCCAATAATAGGAGATATCACCGAACAGCATAACCTTTGCACCGCCCGCAATAGACGGCATAAAGGCAGAGTTTCTTACCGGTCTGCCTAGGATCATATCGGGTGTACCGCCCACAAGCGAAGGGTTCCAGAGCCACTGACCGTTACTGTCCTTGATCTTTCGTATTGCCTTGATGGTACTGTCATTGGTGATAAAAGTCGCCGTTCTGCGGTACGGCTCATTAAGACTGTGGTACAGATCGAGGATTTCATCCGCCGTGATAACAGCAGCCCCGGCGGTGGTGACCCCCACCTGTGCCGAATCAACAATACCTGTAGGTCTACCGGTGCCGCTGCCAACAAGGAAAGCCTCCTCCTCAGCCGCACCTATACGGCGGGCAAACTCCCGAGCAATGTACTGCTCCATATTGAAGGCACTGTCGTTAAGGAGCTCCTCGCTGATTTTGATAAGCGTTGCCAGCTTGTGGGCTCCGAGATTAACCTGACTAAAGCTGTCATCACTATCGGGAATGGTCGCTCCCTCATCGACCCACGAGGCACTGCCGCTCCCTGCAACGACAGGGATTTTCTTCTCGCCCGAGGACGATGTGATTATGTGCGCGAGGGTTCTCATGATGTTGGTCTCGTCAAGACCCGAAATAAGTGTACGCTCATATTCATCCGGGACTAGAAAACCACCCTCACTGTCTGTGCCGATGGAAAGAGCATTAAGCACTTCACTGTTCGGGTTTTTGGTACGCAGCGCATTCCAGAATGAACGCTTGTAATCATCGGTAGCTTTGCCTACCTTGGTCTCACCGCCCGATGTAGGTTTGCCCACAAGCGGTGTACCTACTGCCTTTGAAAGCTCGGCGTCCATCGCCGCTTGTCTCTCTAGCCTGTCGATTTCCTTACCGAGATTAACAACATCCGTCTCCATCTTTTCATAGGTAACATTGTCCTCCGTGGAAATGAGTCCGTCCTCGCCTCGTTTACTGTCCAGGAATGCCTTAGCCGCATCCCATGCTTTTGCGCGTTTCTCGCGTAGTTCCATAATCTTGTTCATAAATATGACCTCCATAAAAATGTAATTGGGTATATAAAAACCGCAACCTGTGTGCGGTTACGGTTTTATAAGGTTCAGCCTTTTATCAAGGCTGTAGATTGATATGCCAGTCGGTGCGGGTGGTTTCTTTTGGGGTAGAGTCTTACGCATGGCCGCTACTACTGAGCGTACCATATGCGCGGAGTTCCACATAAACGATGCGCTGTCATCAGACATAACCGCTCCGGTATCATCATAAAGCATTCCGTCTGCAAAGCCCATATCAGTGGCTTTCTTTGCATTAAACCAAGTCTCATTATCCATGAGGTGAGAGATTTTCGCTCTTGACTGCTTGGTTTTTAGGGTATAGGCGTTTATGATGCTTTCCTTTACCTCGTTTAGCATCTCAATCCCGCGCTCTAAATCGGACACCTCACCGAAGATAAGTGAAGCGGGATTATGGATCATGAGTAATGATGTCGGGGACATAAGCACCTCATCGCCCGACATAGCAATAACAGAAGCTGCCGAAGCGGCAATACCATCAACCTTCACGCTTACCTTACATTTGCGCTTGCTTTTATGCTCCATCAGCATCGTATATATCTGGCTCGCAGCGAAGCAATCCCCGCCTCCGCTGTTAATCCAGACGGTCAGATCACCGGTCACAGCAGACAGCTCCGCTTCAAACTGCTTGGGTGTGACCTCATCGCCGAGCCAGCTTTCCTCTGCAATGTAGCCGTCTATACGAAGTATGCTTTCCTCATCCGAGGAGGATGTAAAATTCCAAAATCGTCTCACTTAGTTTCCTCACTCTCTGATTTATTTTTGTTTGCAAATGCACCGGCATCCTGGAGTTTCGTGGTCGAACCGTTGACAAGGTATAGGTCCCCGCCGAGATCGTCTGATATACGGTTCATATCCTCAAGCTCTCGTATATCATTAGAAGAAAGCCAACCATTCTGTCTGCCAATAGCATAACCCTGCATACGGCTTGCATAATCCCCCCGAAGCAGACCGTCCACTGAGAAACGAATAAAGTATTCTTTCTTTTCCGATGCCGATAATAGCGACTTGAATAAAGACTGCTCCCACCTGATTACCCACGGATCAAGCGTGTATTTTACAAACTCTAGTGATTGCTGCTCGATGTTTGAAAAACTGGATTTCTCCAAATCCCCAATCATATGGGGTGGTATTCTAAACACACGTGCAATCTCATTTAATTGAAACTTACGTGTCTCGAGAAACTGCGCCTGCTCCGGCGGTATCCCGATTGCTTGAAACTTCATCCCGTCTTCAAGCACCGCAATTTTAT
>CAYSTR010000241.1:0-4893 GCA_964433745.1 uncultured Oscillospiraceae bacterium
TTGAGACAAGCATTCGCTACTCTTTTAGCATTATTGTTGAAGATAGTAGCTATTTTGATATCATCATTTCATTACCATGTTGTTTTATAATAACCGTTTTTTTTAAAATGGAAAACAGAGGTAGACACCAGAGAAGTCCAGTAAATATATAATTGGAAGTGAATGTCATAACTCTGTCTTTAAAAAGCAATAGCAATAGTTTTCATATGTTATGTGAGCGTAAGAAGCCCAGTATTCATCGCTTATGGTTCTTACACCATTCTTTTTGGATTTTAATGCCGCATTTTATAATATCATCGGATGTAGAACCGTTTTCTTCTTTTATAGTCACATCGGCACCGCAGTCAATGAGAGATGTCCAGCGGTTATCATAACCTTGCCCGCATAGGGCTAATTCGTGTAGTGGTGTAAAGAGGGCATCGTCCTGTGCATTGACATCTGCACCCCATTCTACTAAAAGTCTGATGGTGTTTGCATTGTCGTCCTTTCCGCCCGCCGCATAGTGAAGTGCTGTTCTGCCGCCATGCCCCTTGTCGTGGATATGTTCGGAAATAAAATCGGCCTTGCATTCCTTTGTGGCTTGCCACAAGTAATGACGGAGATTATTTTTACTGGTTTTATTTATTTTTGTTGTATTATTTTTAACTTTATGGTATATTTAAACTGACTACATAAGTAATTTTTTGAAACATTAATAGTAAATAATAAGAAGAGAGTGAAGCTAGATGAAGCAAAAGAAGATATCTATGAAAACCACCATGTTCCTGGTTTTCTTTGCACTTATATTTCTGTTATCGCTGACGACTACCTCTATCTCGTTGAGTAAATCGGTAAAATCTATATCGGTTCAGCGAGAGGATCAAATTAATTATAAATTAATGAGCAACACAAGCTTTGTGCAGAACTGGCTGTCCATACAAAAAACTCTTTTAAATGCCATAGCGGACAATGTGCAGATAAAAAAGTCTTATCAGGATGGAGAGCTATTGGCACAGGATCTTGCGGAAATGCAAAAGACATATACTTATGTACTGTCATTTTACATGGGGCAGCAAAACGGCGGGTGGATAGATTCAACCTTCTGGGTTCCCGAAGCGGATTTTATAGCCTACGAGCGGGACTGGTACAAGCAGGCCGCCGCCTCTGACGGTACAATAATAACCGACCCATATCTGGATGCACAGACCAAAAAGCTGGTTTTGACCGTAGCCCGCAAGGTAATGGATGGTAACACACTAGTCGGTATTATGGCTATGGATATTACACTTGACCATATCAGTGAATATATGAAGAATTCCCTTGATGATATCGGCTCTTATGCTTTTGTCATAAACAGCGCGGGTGATGTTATCATGCATCCCGCCGAATATTTTACCGAGAAAAACAACACCTTTATCAATCTGAAAAACGATTACGGCTCTGTCTATAATCAGCTTCTAACTAATATTTCTGCCGGTAACAACAAAACCATAGCGATAACGGATGAAACCGGCAAGCAAAGCTATTACAAGTTTGAGCCGGTTGAGAATACCGACTGGTCTTTAGTACTGTCGTTTCCGTATAACTATCTGCAAGGTGACATCACCTGGGGTGTAATATCAAGTCTTATTATATTTCTAGTTATTCTTTTAATATCTGTAATTATTATTACATGGTATTATGCGCGGTACTTAAAACCGATTGAAAATGTATGCCGGAATCTTGACTTAATAAGTGCAGGAGAGCTAGGTCAAAGCGGTGAGCCAGTCCCCGAGTATAACCGGGAGCTTGAAAGCCTTTCTCAATCAATGAACGGCATGAAGAATACACTGACAACCTACATCACAGAGATAGGACGTATTATCGGTGCGTTGGCAGACGGTGACATTACGCTCATTATTGACAGAGAATATATAGGTGACTTCAAACGAATAAAAGAGACCATGACATCCACCCTTTCAGCCTTAAATGAGACCTTTGACGGTATACAAGCCGCCGCTGACCAGATATCCAGCGGTTCTGCGCATATTGCTGACGGTGCGGCAGGGCTGGCGGCGGGTGCTAATGTGCAGTCCGCGTCCGTCAAGGAGCTGGCCGGCTCGATAAACGAGACATACAACTATATGCAAAACACAGTTGAACATGTCAATACCGCGAACAGATTTTCAAAGGATGCGGCAGAAAAGCTGGAAGCCGGAAACAAAAACATGCGCGAGCTGCTTTCCCAGATGGACGAGATAAGAAGAAAGTCCGACGAGATTCAAAAGATAATCAAGACAATAGAGGATATTGCATTCCAGACGAATATCTTAGCTCTCAACGCGGCTGTTGAAGCGGCCAGAGCGGGTTCAGCCGGAAAGGGATTTGCCGTAGTGGCTGACGAGGTGCGTAATCTGGCAGAAAAGTCCGCCGATGCCGCAAAGAGCACGACGGCACTCATCGAGAGCACACATGACGCCGTTAAAAAGGGAAGCGATACAGCAGATATGACGGCAAAAACACTCATAGAAGTGATAGAGCAGTCGGGCGGTACAACAAAGCTAATAAGCTCTATCGCAGATGAGGTCGAAAAGCAAGCAGAGATTATTAAGAACATTACAAACAATGTGGACAGGATTGCGGCAGTCGTGGAATCGAACTCCGCGACCAGTCAAGAGAGTGCCGCCGCCGCACATGAGCTGGCATCGCAAACGCATATACTAAATGAACTAGTTTCGCACTTTAAAACGAGATCGAATAATAAGACACACATCGGGGTGTAGGATAGATAAAAAACACATCAAAGAAGCAGACCGAGTTTTATCGGTCTGCCTGACAGCTACCTCACATGCAAAGCGCATCGATTCTTTTTAACCTGCTGCTGACAGAGGGTTTTCCCAATGTTTTGGCAGTTTTGATTGCTTCTACTAATGAATTATGCTGCTTTACAGTCTGCACCCCTATTTTGTCGTGCAGAATATCAATGGCTTCCCATCGCACATACTGGGACGGATCTTGCAATACCTTTTCGTAGAATGCTAATTGCAAATGGGTATCGAAATTAAAATCTATCTTCCCCATAGCAGTAACGGCGGCTCGTCTGACATCAACCGCATTAAACATATCACCAAACCGATTTTCGGGATCGGAGTAGACCTTTGATTTAATAAGATCATAATAAGCATGGATTACCTGTACCCGATTCGGATGATTAAAGTCCGCCAACAAAGAAAAGATATGCGAAAGCCTGTCAACAAATCGTTTAATGACAGCACCCTTTTGCTGATCTTCCGAATGAGCGTAGTTGAGCTTTGCGATGCTGCCGCAAAAGGAGATATACTCTTCAGAAAGTGCTTTTACATAGGACAAAACGAATGGGTATGCCGTTTCGCCAAACCCAAGCAGCGCTTTTTCAATGAGCTTTGTACCGTTGTCATTCTCTTTCATATAGCAGTCAAGCAAAAGAGGGATGGCTTCTGCACCGCATCCGGTGCATTTTTCGTATAAACCGTTTTTAACATAGTAGGCGGCTGTTCCCGGGGTGTTTGTGTCCTTTATCAGTTTTTCTTCCACTATTTCTTTTTGAAGCTGTGCTTTTTTATATTCCTTTTTTATTTCTTTGAGCTCTTTTTTTGTACACATTTCTAAAGCGGCAATTTTTTTTGCAGCATACTGCTGTACCTCGTAAAAATCGGTGTTATCATAGATTTCATTGAGCCATTTTAGGTCAAAGCTTGCCGCAACCGCAGCGATTCCGTCTTGCATAGCGGCATAGCTGCCCCTGGTGTTTCTTGTCAACCCTTCTATGTTCCGCCATTTCAATCTCCCGAACACGCACCCACCTCCAAGTATGAAATCGAGCTTAATAATGCTTGATATACATATGCTTATGCCCTGCTCCCTAGAGAAGTCCCCCGAACCGGTACATGACCTGTGTAAATGCGCCCTTCGCTTCACGAGAGTCCCAGAAACCGGTCGTGGACAATATCTTTTTCTGCATAATTAATGACATTGGATACCGTAACAATTAACTCCTGTCGGGTCATGTTACTCCCCACACCGCGCATGGCAGTTTCGGGATCCATGCTCATCCAATTGCCCTCACGATTATTGTAAGACATCCTGTTTTCCTCCTAAATGTTTCCATAACATATAATGACCTTAATGTTAGCATAAACGTACACGGAAGTTTCTTTGTAAAGTTTCATTTTCCAGATTGGAAAAATGCAAAGCCGACTATGACAGAACTTCCTGTTATAGTCGGCTAGAACAGTATTTTACTTTGTTGGAGCAGAGCCAATAGCCTGTTTCAATCTGCTTTTTTACCCTGACGGTATCATTTCCCTTGGATTTTTCCGTCCCCGCCCATTAATAGAGCCAATTCCTCAATACGCTCCAATGGAAAAGGGGGTGAACACAGGGGCTTCATGGCAATGCTCATGAGCTTCATAGGATTATCATCCGCGGCTATTCGGTTAGAGGATAATGAGCCGCATAGACGGCACCGGTGGATAATCGCCCATTCGCCGCTTTTTCGTATCCATACGGTAATCGGTTCCATTACACCGCCGCAGTCAGCCTCACGGTCACCCGGTTCAATGTCAACATGCAGGCTGGATAGGCAGTTTGGGCAATGGTTTCGGTGATCACTACCTGCGCCGGCAGAGACCACAGGACGGTTGCAGACCTTACAGTTAAAGCTGTCGCTGCACGCATGAGTTTTATAATATCCCTTTTCATACTGTTTTCGCTTGTTTTCGCGATTCATTTAGTTCCTCCCAAAGACTTGCTTACACACATCTTGGAGGAATGCGGAGTATATTTTCGCATACCTCCCGGTTAGCGAGCAATCTCCTTACTGGATAGCTGTTTCTTCATATTTCATGTCTCCTTATCTAATACTGACAGTATGTTTTCATCAGTATAGCTAAAGTA
>CAYSTR010000242.1:0-4877 GCA_964433745.1 uncultured Oscillospiraceae bacterium
CGGTCAAGGGTTATCCAATCCCCCTGATGTTGATGAATGATGTTCTGTCCGTTTAATAGAACCTGATAATTCTCGCTGTCTATACGCAGTTCTCCGCCCGGCGGTATGGTCACGTATATTGAGCAAGACTGAGTAACCACAGAGATGACCGATACAAAGGATTGAACAAGTTCCATGTAAACCGATTGCCTGTACATATCACGGCTTAGTGAAGAGGTACAGGCAATGTTTGTAATGTATTGTTGGTTGCGGGACGCTTCTTTAGATAGGAGTGCGGTCATTTTTGTTTCCGTTGTAAATAACGGCTGGCGGTGCTTTTCTATGTTTATTTTTATACGCATATTAAAGTATGAAATAAGAGATGGGTACCGCGACTTAATAAGCCGTATGAATGACTGTTGATACATCCGCTCATTAAACACCACAACGCGTGGTCTGCTTCGGATGAGCTTAGACGAGCCGGACATGCGGGAAATGAAGGTCACATGCCGTGGTTTCTCTTTACCAATACAAAAACTACCGTGAACTGTATCCTGAAAATACACCCACCGCTGCTTGACACTGCTGCTGTCCCCAGCGGAGAAGCGTATGAGGTCGAACCTACCGCCGTTCATCAGTTCACACCTACCTTAATATACCCTGCGCTATAGGTCACCATGTCACCCTTACCGTAGCTATCCGGGACAGATTGTCGATACACCACCGGAATGCCCAGAGAGGCCCCATCAAATATGGCATCATAATCATATACACCGAGGTTTTGTGTAGCCACCGCCAGATCGACATCAATACTGTTCTCGATAATTGTACTGCCACCGGCACCCTCTGAAGGAGCGGAAAACGTGATGGGTACGCGTCCGAAATTACCGCCAGTAATCTCTGCACCGCTGACCTCTGGGTTGCCGTTGTACAGTGTAATATGCGGCGTGAACCCTTGTAGATTTGTACCCCGAAGCACACCCAGTACCCGCGTCTTGAATTGCGTTGACATATTGCCCGTCAACCAATACTTGATTTCGCCGCTGCGGATGGTGGGTGCATCGCCGGTAACGATCTTTTTAACCTCCTCCAATGCCCCGAAGAGCAGCATGTTCCCGGCAGTCACACTGTCAAAGATGCCAATATGGGTCACTGTGCCACTGTCTGCTTGTGCCTGTGCGAACTTGAGCTCCGCATCGTTACTCACGCCAATCCCGCCCGACTCGGCCGCCGGGGCAGTGAAGGTTATGGGTTTACGGATGTATCCTTGGTATGAGATTTCCGTGCCATTTCCCGCATCGTCTACCGGGGTGATGAACAGACCAAGATAGACCGAGGCGGGAGCAACGAAGGTGATACCGCGAAAGGTGTTTAGGATGTGTTCCTCGAAGTAATCGGTTGCGTACATGGTGGGTGCCTCCTTTTTTAAATTGACAGAAAAGCATTGCAGGGATATACTTGTAAGCAAGAAATCATTTAGATTGTCTTAACAAACGTTTTATTTATTAATGGGGGTGGAGATTATGATCAAGGGTTTATTAGAAGCCATCACTTTTGATGGAGATAGAGGTGCTGTTGTTCCTTTTTCAAGGTTAGCAGAGATAAAAAAAGATATGGTTGATTTGAGTAGCGGGGAGTATCATACAAGCTGGCTTGATAGAATGACAAATCATGTTACAAATAATGATACTGCGTTTATTCCGCAAAATTTCAAACCACGCTCTTTCATATCAATAGTAATTCCAAGCCCTAAATTGATATTTCAATTTAACTATCTTGGTAAATCTATTAACTGTGTACTGCCGCCACATTACATGAATTGGACTAAAAATAATAAACGAGTATTAAATAATATCAATTCATACTTAGAACCTCTTGGCTTTTCAGCAAATGAGCTTATTACTTTTCCGCATAAAATGTTAGCTGTTCATTGCGGATTAGCTTTATATGGGCGAAACAATATTTGCTATAATGATGAATTTGGCAGCTATATGCAAATAATGACGTACATTTCTAATATCCCTAGTAATAATACAATATGGTATCCGTTAAAGCGTATGGATACATGCGATAAATGTTCTGCATGCGTAAGAGCTTGCCCGACAGGTGCAATTGATATAAATCGCCGTCTTATTAATTCTGATAGGTGTATAACATTTGCGAATGAACTTCCAGGAGAGTTACCTGAATGGATAAGTAGCGATGCTCACAACAGCATTACCGGCTGTACAAAATGCCAAGATTGTTGTCCTAATAATGTACATAACAAAGGCAACATAAAAATTGGAGCTACCTTTACTGAAGAAGAAACAAGTGAGTTGCTTAATAATACAGGTAATTCGTCTTTTTCTGATTCTCTAGCAATAAAAATAGAAACGGCGGGCATTTCACCTGAGTATACAGATGTTTCTGTTTTACCACGAAACATAAGGGCATTGTTTAGACAAATAATAGAATAATCATTTACCCTACCCTCGCTTAACCGCCGTAATCTGCAGATTAACAACACTGTCAGCACCGGTATTACGTATAACGATCAAGCAAGGCGTTTGAGCCGTCCCCTTGTATCCGACACGATTTAAGCCCCGTGATATCGGCTGGGTCTGTATCTCCGAATAAGCAAACGGCTCACAGAGAAACTCCAGCGTCAACCCAGCCACCCGCCCATCGCCGGGAGTCAAGCCGGGGACACTGCTGTGGAGCTGCCCCACATAGTGCTTATCCGGCTCATCCCACAGGGTGATGGTGTTCTTACCGCTGAGGTCATACGCCATCTGGCGCAAAAGCTGCTTGCTTGCCGGACGCACACAAAAGCACTCCAACCGAAGCACCCGATCCTCATAATAATGGGCACCATAATCATATCTGCCGCTTCGTCCGGGGATGCCGATGAGATTCATGCGCTTTTGTGGTATAAACAGGTCGTAGGCGTTGCATTTCACACCCCACTCTTCAAAGCTGTTTTTAGTCCCAAACATAAAGGTATTACTCATCATACGGTTACACCTGCCATTCGTAGAGCTTTTTGTGTACGTTGTGCTAACTGGGTAGCGATATGGTCAATGTCATAATCGGAGGAAACTCGCTCAATAAATATACCGGGCAGCTGAATGGTCACACCAAACACACGGTGCTTTCCTGATCCTGTTTCACGAGAAATGCTCGTGTTAAGGTCAAAGTCGGTGGGGACAGCATTGTACATGTCTCGCTCCACATCTCTCATAGCCCTACTAAAACCAACACCAATACCTTCCCCCATGTTCGCACCAATTCCGGCAAAAACGGTGGAGGGAGACTTGATACCCAAAAGGTTCTTAACACCATTAACAATACCGCCGAAGAAGTTACTAACCATACCTTTGAGCCACTCACCCATGGACTTTATACCATCCCAAAGGCCCTTGACGATGTTCACGCCAATGTCCCAGACAGCAGAAACAGCCTGCCCTAAGCCGGTCACGATAGATGTAATAATCTGTGGTAGAGCTGCTACTAACTGGGGGATCGCCTGTATAAGCCCTTTAGCGAGCTCTACTATCAACGTAATGCCCAACTCTAACATCTTAGGTATGTTGTTTACGATGAAGTTAACAATCCCCTCGATGATCTTCGGTAAGGCTTCTATCAAACGGGGCAGTGCATTGATAAGTCCCTGAGCCAGACCTTCAATAATCTTGATAGCCGCGTCCATGAGCTTATCCAGGTTATTTATAAGTGTCTCAGCTATTAAAATAATACAATCCACAATCGCCGGTATCAGCTCCGGAAGGGCTTCTCCGATACCGGTGGCAAGAGTGACTATCATCTGCAGTGCCGCCTCCACCAGTGCGGGCAGGTTCTCGATGATCCCGTTTACCAGTGCCATCACCAGCTTTAATGCGCCCTCTGTAAGCTGAGGTAACGCGTCAATGATAGCGGTCAGCAGGGTGGTGAGTATGCTTGCTGCCGCGTCTATCAGCATGGGAAGGTTATCGGTAATGGCCCCCACCAATGAGGTGATGATTTGTGGGGCAACCTCGGCGATGCCTGTAACAATCGAGCTCACCACATCAAGAAGCTGGGGCAGCACCCCGGTAATCGATTCGACGATCTGCCCAGCCCCTTGTGCTATCTTCTCGGATGCACCGTCCTGACCGTTGATGATTCCAGTGAGCCCATCGGTAATCATCGTAAGCCCCGGTAACATCTCCGACCCGATGGAATTCTTGAAACCTGTAAAGCTTCTTTGGAGAGTATCTAAACTGTCCTTAAACATGACACCGGCGCTTACGGCCTCATCTGACATGACCATACCAAGCTCATGTGCTTTTGCCTTGAGCTCATCAATGCTCCCCTTACTCTGATTGAGCATGGGGAGCATTTCCTGCCCTTGCTTACCGAATAACTGTTGAGCAAGACGAGCCTTCTCATATCCCTCCGGCATCTGCTGAAGGGAACGGATTGTCTGCTCAAAAATCTCCTCCTGGGACTTGTTCTTAAGATCATCTACCGACACACCTAGCTTCCCCAGAGTATCTATGCCCTTTTTCCCGTCCTCCGCAAGGGAAGCCATAGCGGTGGTCATGGACTTCATGCCTGTGTTCATGGTATCAATAGACACACCGTTCTGACTGAGTATAAAATCCCACTCCTGGAATGCCTGACGGGACATGCCGAGCCGCTGTGACTGCTTATCTATATTATCAGCAGATTCCGCAGCTCCCGCCGCCATTTCATAAAGTTTCTTACCGCCTGCCACCGCCGCTGTACCAATGGCCACCATGGCAGTCCCTATGGCAGCACCCACACCTTTGAGTACACCACCCAGCTTCTCAAACCGATTACCGGCATCATCGGCGGTGTTGGCAGACTTTTTTACCTCGTCCCCAAACTTATCCGCTTCCTTACCCGAGTCATCG
>CAYSTR010000243.1:0-4872 GCA_964433745.1 uncultured Oscillospiraceae bacterium
CACAGGGGTTCGGTGTCTTAATCCCTGGCAATAATAGGTATGCTTTTATAATTAATAGAAGCCAGGATGTAGTTCTTCCGATACGCGACCTATTATCGGGTCTAATAAACAATCTTGACAACGACATTGACATAAAAGGATCTATCGCCATAGGACAATGGGTTTCAAGCCTGTCACAGCTTAGCATGTCTTATCTTCAAGCCGACTCGCTTATTAATGTTTTATTGCTTCAAAATAAACAGGTTCTGGAATTTGATTCTATCATAGCCGATACATGCTCAAGAACGATTATCAGCACACAGGTACTGTCCAATCTTGAGAGTTACATACTAGACGGTAAACCATCAGAGATTTCCGAGCAGCTGACCAACATTAAAAATACCGCCATTCAAAGTAAAATCTCCTCCTTTAGTGTAAAAGCACTGGCGTTGGAAATTTCTGATATACTCAAAAGACTTGCTTCAAAATCCGAGCACTACCCACCGTCAAAAATTACGGAAGCTATTAATATCTTTACTATCGACCGGTTTCAGTCTGCTGACAGCCTTTTTGAGGTAATTGATAGACTGTGCCAGGAGCTGTGTGCTCAAAAGCTAAGCAGCTTAGAGTCTGATAAAAATAGTATAATTCATCAAATGTACAGGTATATTGATGAACATTTTACCTATCCCGATTTTTCGATTGGTGCTATGTCGGAGCATTTTAAGATGAGTATCTCCAGTTTAAGCCATTACTTTAAAGGGCATTATGGGGAAAGCCTCACAGATTATGTGCGTAAAAAAAGAATTGATTTGTCTATGCAGCTGATTGAAAGCGACAACAGTATTACACTTCAAACAGTGGCAAGCATGGTGGGATATGACATTGTTGCCTCCTTTATCCGCAACTTCAAGCAGCAAACAGGCATCACACCGGGAATGTATAAGAAGCTCTATTGTAATACAAATACAAAGGGAAGGGATTCATTAAAGTCAAAAACATAAAGATAAATACCAGAGGACGATTGGCATGTGCCTGATTAAGTCCTCTGGTATTTT
Organism: uncultured Oscillospiraceae bacterium; assembly: GCA_964433745.1. Taxonomy (GTDB): domain Bacteria; phylum Bacillota; class Clostridia; order Oscillospirales; family Ruminococcaceae; genus CAYSTR01. The sequence continues at coordinate 1,038 of CAYSTR010000243.1, forward strand.
ATGTGTCGTTGTAAAAATGTAGTTTTACAAGAACGAATTAATCCGCTATTATATAATAGACGAAGCCAGCCCATAGAAAGCATATAGTGATGTATTGGTCTCGATTTCAAATACACATCCTGTTTTTTCACACTCGCTTTTTATTGGTGCGGAAAAATATTCGGCACTTTTTGCAATCTGACCGCCCAGGATAAAACAATCAGGGCGAAAGCTTTCTATAAATGGAACCATCGCTTGTTTGATATTTTGTCCAAACTCAGAAAAACATTCTAGAGCTTTCCTGTCTCCGTTTACCGCAAGCTGTGACAGCGGTTTACCGTCCAGTGCAGCACCCAGATGCTTTAGCGAAAGATTTTTTATTCCTCTTTTTGAGATATAGTCATCTATTATGCTGTCCTTAAACGGTGTATTATAGATATATCCGTTTTCCGGAGCGCCGACTGCCGCTGTTTCCACAAGCTTTCCTCCCGATAAAAACGCAGATCCTGCCCCTGTCCCTATGCAGAGAGTTATTACCCGGTTATGGTTTCTCGCGTATCCATAAGCTGACTGTCCAACAGCAAAAGCGGCAACATCATTGAGAAAGTTTATTCTATAGTCCTTAGCAAACAGCTTTTTGCCGGAATGATTATTAATACGGCTGTACAGCTCGTCTTTTACGTTTACCCTATATATAGAGTCGTATTTATCTATTCCTTTTATAAGACAGATACCATTTTTATAATCGAACAAGCCCGGAAAGGCAAGCCCAACACCGTTGACAGAAAAACCACGGTCATGAGCAGAGCCAGCCAGCTCAATTACAATAGAGCAGAGGTTAGACAGTATAGTCTCTCTGTCCTCGCCGGACTTGGCGGGATAGGTGAAGACCTCATCGTCTACAAGTGCGGGCTCGGGTGTCACTATCCCTGCCTTAATTTGTGTCCCTCCTACATCCAGTACTATATAACAATCCATATAGTTTCTCCTTTTTACAATCAGTATAATTTATTATTATCACAAATCACAGCGTTAACAGCGAAATATGGGGAATATTGCTTGCAAAACCCTGCTTTTTTTGATATAATAATAGTAGCTGCAAAGTCCCTTGTCTGCGATAAAAATGCTGTTTATTTTTATTTGCACAGCAATAAAGAATGGAGATAAAAATGCCGAGAAAAAGTAATTATGAGAAGTATCCGGTGTCCGTTATTAATGGGTTTGAGGGAAGCGCTGTATCCGGTTATGAAGCCGTTATCAACCGACTAAAAAACGATATAAAAAGCAAAAACCAAAATAAGAGTGTACTTGTCTTTGAGTGCTATCCGGGCGTGGATAAAAAAGAGATACTGCGCGAGCTGGAGAAGTTCTCCCCTGTCTTGGTTCTTGACAGTGACGCATGTGCTATAGACAGCGAACAGATGGACGAGATGTTAAAGCCCGACCTTACGGATGACCGTGTATTCGGTGTGATTACAACCAAAACTCTCGACTTCTATTTTAATAAGGACAAGCTTACTTCTGCTCAAAAAAAGCTCGAAGAAACATCCTCCGGTGTCTGCATCGTCATTGGTACAGGAGCGACCTACATTACAAAAGGCGATATTCTAATCTATTGCGACATAGCCAGATGGGAGATTCAGCTGCGATACAGAAAAGGTATGAGCAATTGGAATACGTCTAACGCAGACGCACCGATTCTCACAAAGTACAAGCGGGGCTTCTTCGTAGAGTGGCGGCTTGCGGATAGGCTTAAAAAGCGGTTGTTTGACGAAATAAGTTATCTTCTCGACACAAATGAGCATGGTAAGCCCAACATGGTAGAGGGTGGGGCGTTTCTTGAGGGACTAAAGCAGGTCTGCTCTATGCCCTTTCGTGTCCAGCCCTATTTTGACCCGGGTGTATGGGGCGGTCAGTGGATGAAAGAGGTCTGCGGTCTGGACAGGGAACAGCCGAACTTTGCATGGAGCTTTGACGGTGTCCCGGAGGAGAACGCATTAGCTATGCGCTTTGGCGATGTGACGGTGACCGTACCGGCTATTGATGCGGTTTTTTATTGTCCGGTAAAGCTTCTGGGTGACAGGGTACATGCCCGCTTTGGAACGGAGTTTCCTATTCGCTTTGACTTTTTAGATACGATGGGCGGTCAGAACCTGTCGTTACAGGTGCATCCCCTAACCGAGTATATACAGGAAAACTTTAATATGCGGTATACCCAAGACGAGAGCTACTACATGCTGGATGCCGCCGAATCGGATACCTTTGTATATCTGGGTCTGAAAAAGGGTATAGACAAAAACGAGATGTTATCCGATCTGCGCCGTGCCGAAAAGGGTGAGATATCCTTTCCCGATGATAAGTATGTAAATAAGATTCCTGTAAAGAAGCACGACCATGTACTCATTCCGGCGGGCACTGTCCACTGTTCGGGAAAGAATACGATGGTTTTAGAAATCAGTGCCACACCATACATCTTCACTTTTAAGCTCTGGGACTGGGATCGCGTAGGGCTTGACGGTCTGCCTCGCCCTATACATCTAGATCACGGCGAGAAGAATATTATGTGGGACAGGGATACCGACTGGGTCATGTCAAACCTTATCGGTCAGGTGGAGCTTCTATCGGAAGAAAACGGATTGAAAGCCGAGAGGACAGGACTTCACAATCGCGAGTTTATTGAGACAATAAGATATACCTTCAGCACACCTCAGCATTTCTCACAGAGTGAAAGTGTGCGAATGCTAAACCTTGTGGAGGGTGAGGAGATAACAATAACAAGCCCAACCGGACAGTTCTCTCCCTATGTCATACACTATGCAGAGACCTTTATCATCCCTGCCGGTGTAACGGAGTATGTCATGACACCCTCTGGAGGCTCTTTGGATAAACCGGTAATGGTTATAGAAGCGACCGTCAGAGGATAATAAAATAAGTTTTTGCAGATTAAAGGGCGGGCTTTCATACCCGCCCTTATGGTTTTATTTATCGTAGCTGCCATGCTCGCGCCAGATTGATATCATCTTTTCATACCGGTCAAGTGAAAGCCCGGTATATGCGCAGTTTGAGGTGGAGAAGATGTACCCTCTCCCGCTTTTCATGCCCTCGTTAAGCGAACGCAAAACGTCGGCTTCACATTCCTCGTCTGTCCCAGTCTGCAAAAGACCGCAGTTTACGTTACCGATAAGACAGATATCCTCACCCACTTGATTTCTCACCTCGGTCAAACTAACACCGCCCTGCGGATCAATGGAGTGGAGAGCATCCGGCTTGCAATCAACCATCTGCTTTAGAATGGGCATGATGTTGCCGTCTGTATGCTTTATGCTATAGTACCCCATCCGGCGGTACTCGGCTATAGTGGATTTAAGATATGGAACTACCAGCTCGTCGAAAAGCTCACAGGTAAAAAAGGGATTTACGTTAAAGCAATAGTCCGAACACAGTGCGAAGCCGTCCAGAAGATGACCGCAAGAATCGAGCTTTTGTGCTATTCTTAGCTTATTTTCAAGCTTTTCCTTGGACAGCTCGTTTAGCTTATCGGGTTCTTCATACATCCTCGCGGAGAAGTCAAGCATATTGTTGCCGTCCGGCATAGCGAAGGTGGGGTCGCCGTGCATCATGATAAAGTATTCATCACCCGACTGTCCCAGTGCCCAGCTCCTCTTGCCGATTTCCTTTTTCACCCATGCCTAGGTTCAAATCGCCCAGGCCTCATTGACATACAATTTACAATAGAAGTTACATTTTGGGTTCAATATGTATCTAGAATGCGGCCCGTTCAATTATGTCCACTCCAGGCGACTGTACTTCAAAGCAAACCCTGTCCAAGAGCAAGAAAACATGTGCGTTGGTGGGA
>CAYSTR010000244.1:0-4868 GCA_964433745.1 uncultured Oscillospiraceae bacterium
CATGGCTGCGATGCTTTCGTTATCACCCAATCCACAGGAAATATTAGGCAAAACGATGAAAGTATATAACCTGTTAAAATACGTTAAGTTTCATGCCTCCGACTTTCTAGTGGTTGCCGCATATCAGATTGCAAAATCTGACGCTTCTGATTACACAAATGTTATAACACGTACACGAAGCTTTTATGAAGGAATGAAGGAGCATCATTCCTTCCTCACCGGGCGAGATGACTATATTTTCGCGGCTATGCTGGGTCTCTCGGATTTAGAGATTCCAGCAGCAGTGGAGCGTATCGAGCAGCTTTACAACCGATTGAAGGGCGATTTTTGGGATAATAACAGCGTTCAAGCTTTGTCTCAGGTGTTGGTTTTGAGCGGTTCGGATGATAACGTTTCCAAACGCGTTCTTGAACTGCGGGATGCGTTTCGGGAGCAAAAAATCAAGCTGGATAAAGCCTATACCCTGCCGGTCTTGGGAATCCTCGCACTGCTACCTGTGGAGATAGACACGATTGTCAAGGATATCAGTATAGCTCAGGACAACCTAAGAGCTCAAAAGGGATTTGGATCTCTGTCCGTATCAACACAGGAACTGCTTCTTTATGCTGCATCCATCATAGTGTGTGATTATGCCGAGAATGTTAAGGACGGCATATTGACGGCAACGCTTTCTACCAGCATAACCAATATTATACTCGCACAGCAAGCCGCCATGATAGCAGCGATATCAGCCTCCTCCGCAGCGGCAGCGGGCGCGGGGGCATCGTCATAATTAGGACAAACTCATGACATTTATTATTTTACCCCATTCAATTTTATAGGTGCATAAAGATTCAATTGATGATAGCCAAGCCCCTCTTTGATTTCTTCGTCTACAAAGATCATATGAGCAGCAAATCTTCGGGCATCGTCAATGATGAAATTAGTATTTTTTAGCCATTTTTCTGTCTTGCTTCTTACTTTGTTATGGCTTTCGCCGTCACCATCGACGCTGACAGCGACCGCATATAAGCCGCCCTCAAATTCGACGATTTTATACGGTTTTACATCATCGTCTGTTACCTCATCTTTAATACCCCAAAACCATTCCACTTTATCGTCTATGCCTGTAAGAAAGTCCGGGCAATCAAAAATAACAGGTTTAAATAAGTGATTATGTGCTGGTTGCCAATCGTGAAATGCGCCGAACACCTCGTCCCATGAGGCAAGACCCGATGTTACCGCCCTAAAGCTTGGTATCCTGACAATCATAATATCAGGTACTTTATTATCCAGTTTCTCCGTTACTTCCAGTAAGCGATTGACATTAGCCGAATTACCCTCATAATCTACATTTACGATTTGCGTTTCTATCTCTTTTGCTTTTTCATAAAGAAGCTTAACATCAGAGTCATTGCTAAAATCAGACTGCTCAATCTGTCTTATAAATGTAAGTATAATTTCTTTTAGCTCGTGCAATAGAGATACTTCCTCGTCAATAGCATCCACCTTTTTAGAAAGAACCTCAAGCACTACCTCAGAACCGGATGTGTTGAATATACGCTGGATATCCTTGATACTAATGTTCAATTTGCGAAGTATTAAGATTTGTTCAAGCCGCCCCACAGCGGTATCATCGTAGAGCCTGTAAGCATAATCACCACTGCGAGTGCTTGAAATAAGCCCCATGTCTTCGTAATACCTAAGTGTACGAGCGGATATATCATACTTTATGGAAATATCTCTGATTTTTGTTAGTTCATTCATAATAAATTAGTCCTTTCCGTTAGCATATCAATAGTATAGACTATTCCCCAACGGCAGAGTCAATAGTAATTTAATAGTATTTTTTAAATGTACTCTTTAAAGGCCAGTTAGAGTACGTAAGGATCGAGTTATGAGGTGCTAACATTATTAGCTCACAAACTGCTATGCATCACCGCAATAAATATGATATCCTTTAATAAAAGGGGGTGAATACATGGATTGGCGAAACAAGATAAACCATACAGATGAGGATTGTTACCAAACTAATTTTGACTGGATAAAAAGAATGAATAATGCAGTCGCATATATTGAAGCACATCTTGATGATGAAATTGATTTAACCGAAGTCGCGAAAGCTGCCTGTTGCTCCGTTCATCATTTTAAGAGGCTTTTCTCTTTTATCGCTGAAATACCTTTGACAGAGTATCTCCGCCGCAGACGTTTAACACTTGCAGCGTTTGAGCTTCAAAAGGAACAGTCAAAGGTGATTGATGCTGCACTCCGGTTTGGTTACGATTCACCAGAATCCTTTTCCCGTGCTTTCAAAGCAATGCATGGCGTAGCGCCATCTGCGGTGAAGAATAGCGGCATAAAGCTCAAAGCCTTCCCATGTATCTCCTTCCATATTTCAATTAAAGGAGAGGCATATATGGATTACCGCATTGAGCAAAGGGATACCTTTAAAATGTTTGGTGCTGTTATGGAGGTTAGTACAGTAGACAGTAAGAATTTTGCTCTCATTCCTAAGTTTTGGGATTCTTGCCGGACAGATGGGACGATGGCGAATATACGAAAAGCAGCTGGCATTGATGATGAAACACCATTACATGCAGCTATGTACAACTGTACGGATACTTCCCACACATATATGATTGGATATTTCGCACAAGAATCTGATGCGCATAATGATTTCACATCAATCACAGTCCCTGCTTCTACATGGGCAATATTTCATACAGAGGAGCTATCTATTACGGAATCAGCTAAACAAGCCGCTATTATGTGGAAACGCATCTTTACAGAATGGTTTGTCACATCACAGTATGAATTGGGAAATGCCCCTGAACTGGAGTTGCATTATAACAAGGGGAACGGGAGATACGTTACAGAGGTTTGGATACCGATAGTCAAAAAGTAAGTCATAAGCATCGGTAACATGAGCCTCTTTGATTCTGATTGTCTTAGTCAGCACAATAAAATATCAAAAACCCATGATCCCCCTGCGGCAGATGTTTTCTGCTTGCCGGGGGGATTTTTGCATTTATTTGTGCATATCGCAGAACCGTGATAATAAATTGATAATCTTTTCAAATACCTATTGCTTTTTCTTCGTTTTTGAGTGATGAAGATATGAGAAGCATTATGAAGGAATTCATGCAGATTATATCTCCATGAATGTTACGTAAATGACAGCCCTGGCTCAAAGAATCAGGGTATCAAGCACTATATAACTAATTTGTGTAAGAAAAGAAATAATCACATGGTGTTTTGTTTCTGAGAAAAACTTCAAAAGAAAGTGGATTTCTGACAGAATTATCCACTTTCAACTTTGTGTTATAAATATTCGCGAAAGATTTGGGCAACAAAATCAGAAGCTTTTTTAATAAAATCCATTTCACCTTCGTATGTTCTAATCTTATTTGATGAAATGTCTTGGCTTTCTTTACCTTTATACCACGAATACAGTATAAGCTCTTTTTGCTTGTCAATTTCTGTGGCATAAATAATATTGGGCAAATCAATGCTTTTTGAATTAGCTAAATGAACCCAAAATTCCTCTCTGTTTTCGTAAGTCAGAGCAAGTTCAATATCCAATTTGTTATTTTCTTGATGATGTATATTTCCATAATTTATTTCTTTTAACTCATCAGCGTACATAATTTTAAATGGATTCCATACGAGGATAGTGTTTTGTATATCGGTTAAGACATGGGAACAGTACCCCAATATAAAATCATGATTTTCAGAATGTCTGTTTCTTAATAGAAATTCAATGACATTACCTCTCCATGTGTCTGTGTCGGTTATGAAACCCCATTGCTCATCTCCGGTAATCAAATGAGAATTCTTTTTATATTCCGAAGTGTAGTTCGCTCTTTGGTGTACGGCATCGGGGGCAATGCTTCCCAAGTAAAATTGTGGTAAACTCTTGATGTAGCTTGCAAATGTTTTGCTAATGCTTTCCGAAACAATTAAATGTGTCATTGTAAAAGCCATGTTTACTTCCCCCTAATATTTACCATTTATGTTCATCACTGCCGTGTGCTTCGCGAACACCTTTTATGTCGGTGTCTATATCTATATTTCGTATAAGTATATCCATTTTATCATACCACCATATTCATAAAAATAATCGTTCCGACAGGAGGAGCGGCTCGCACGAAGCCGAAACGGACGGAAAATGGTGCGAGTTACGCGCTGACTTATCAGCGCCTCCGAAGCCTCCGGCAAGAGCCTCGCGGTAGCACCTATAGTCTGCCTTTGGCAGCCCACAGCACTTTACCGTTTGCGTAAAGTGTCAGAGTGGGTCACACGCTTTAGTAAGCGGATGAAATGTAGCCTGTTGTTGTCATTATTTCGTATAGTTTATGTAGTGAGATATACCCTTGTTTACCTCGAAAAACTTCTCAGCACCATTCTCTTTTATAAACAAGCTACCCTCGTAAAAACCTTTTTTCGCCTCTTTGCCGTAGATATTACTTTTCTCTATTTTAGTGCATGGGAATTCGGTACACTCCCCGCAGAAGTCAATATTATGTTCCTTTGTACAACTGGGGATAAAACAATCTTTAATACAACCAGGGCCGTTTCCATCAATTTTTCTACAACCCGGACAACTGGGAGTGGAATCCCTTTTTAACTTTTCAATGTATTTATCGTGTTCTTCCAGTACATGACGGTATTCTTCCGGCAGTTTTTCATCTAAAAACTCTCGATACCCTTCTTGTAATTTTAAGAGTGCTTCCGAATGCTCTTTTATTGCACCGTCTTTGAATCCGGGACAGGTGTAACACAATAAACCGCACGGCGGCACACATTCAAGTAATTTTTCTCTTGTCATTATAACACCCTCTATATCTTCATTTCTAACAAAAGTATATCATAAAAAATCGAAAAGATCA